>JABMOT010000217.1 GCA_013202385.1 Fidelibacterota bacterium | reverse complement strand
CTCCAGAGCGAATCCAGAATGTACAAAGTCTCAGGTATAATTGATCTACTCTATCGAGAGGGAAATGACTGGGTCGTATTAGACTACAAAACGGATAAGGAGTTGCCCTCTTTATCAACCCTTAAACAGCATGCATACTGGTACCAAATCCAGACCTATATGTGGATATTAAAGCTTTTGTATGGCATTGATGCTCGTGGTGAACTGTATTTCAATCGTTTTGATAAGACCATATCCATAGCATTCGATGATTCCACCTATTTTTCAAGTTTGGCAAAATTCGAACATAGCAGAGGATTAAAACCAATTTTACCCAGCGCGGATGAAGTTCCGAGGGTACTCAGGGAAATTCTTGAGCGCATCAAGCCTGATGATGAAGTCATTCTCATTGAGCCGACCAAAAACAGTGGGGAACGCCTGGCTCAGTCGCTGGCCAGCAAAGGTTTGAACGCGCCCCGGCTACAAATACTAACCTTGGCTGAATTTCGCAAGCTGTGGGAACCTGGTGGGCGTAGACTGACACCCTATCTCACGCGCCTGGCTGTTGCGCGACTTCTGGGCAAAAGACCTCAATGGGGAATCGTTAATCGTCTGGCGGAGGCGTTCTATAAAGCGACCCAGGGTGAAGTTGTGATCGCCAAAAAGGAAGCTCTGTTTGAGGATTTTAAGTTGTGGTGCGCTGATCATGGAATGATGATCCCTGGGCAGGCAATTGTGCTGGAAAATCTCCCTCAGGGTAAAAAAATCATTGTGAATTCCATTCATTCAACGGCGTCAACGGACTACCAATTCTTGACGACCCTGGCCCAAACCAATGACATTGTTTTTCTTGATCCACTTCAGCGTGGAAAAGCCAGATCGGGCTTCGGCATGTCGATCCATGATTGGATGACGCAGGAGGAAATGCCCCCACAGAATGGGCTGCATAGTTACACCCCCTGTTTTTCCATTAATGAGGAAGTCCAGCTAGTGGGGAATCAGATCAGGCAGCTTTTAGTGGCTGGTGTGGCACCTGCCCGTATCCTTATGGCAGTATCTTCAATGGAGCGTTATGTCCCTGCCATCAAACGTGTCTTCGATCAACTTGGTATTTCTGTTCGTTTGAGCAAACGTGAACCTGTCATGGAACGTCCCGTTACCCATTTGGCATTTGCCTTGATTCAAGGTCGAATGGCCCGCCAGCTAAGCTGGGATATGGCCATGTCAGTTTGGTTGCACCCTTTGGTTTTACCGGGTGGTGGAGAAGGTTTTACCCGGTTAAAACTGGATATTGAAATGCGTAAAATGGGTGTCACGATGCTGGACGAATCACTTCCAGAATTAATGAACCAGCCAAAAATGAAGCAAGCAGCTGAAGACCTGCTCAAGTTTGTAAAAGAAGTGTGGCTCGCCGGTCAGGCTGCAGGTCTGGTGGAGGCTGCAGACTGGTTGCTGGATTTGCTCAAAGCGTTTCAATTCACCCATCGACTGGATGGCGGCAGCGTGGCCTCAAAATCGTACACGTCTCTGAAGAATGCTTTAATCGGGATTCGAAACGACTGGACGCGCTATCTGAAGAGCAAAGGGAGTCTGCGAGACCTGAATCGTGAGCTCAGAGAACGTCTTAAGGGTGTGGAAGTTGCTTCTGCTCAGCAGGGTTTTGGGGTCGATGTAATATCTCTGCTTGATACGTTGAATTTACAGAATTGCCACCTTTTCGTCTTAGGGTTAACAGAGGGACAGTTTCCCATAAGCCCAGACACCAACCCTTATCTCAAACAATCAAAATTGAATCCCTGGTATCTAAACCTTTATTTGTTTAAACAATGGTTATCACGTCCGGCGGATGAACTTTTTCTCACGGCTCCTTTGAGAAATGCAGATGGAGCGACCTTGCAGGAAAGCACTTTTTGTCAATATCTCAACAAACGGAATTATCCAAAAATGCCTGCTATCAGCCTGGATCAGCAAATTGATCAGCTCTCAGGCAAAATGCTGGCGCTGCCAAAATCAAGGAGACAGCAACGCCACAATAAATTGCTTTCAGAGCAGGGCGTGGGGGATTGGTATGGAAAACTTGATGCCCATGATCTACGCTCATTTGAACATATCTCAGCTTCCGCCTTTGATGAGCTGATCAAATGTCCCCAACGATACTGGTATGGACGCAAGCTTCAATTGGAGCCTGCAGAGACGAACATTGTGGCACGTCAGGAAATTGAAGTTGGAAATTTGGTGCATAAGGTTCTGGAAATGTTTGGGAGGGCTAGCGGTTTTCTGCTGGCAGTGGATGATTTCCCCAAAGCACTGACACTCTTGGAGCAAATTGCCAATGATGCGTTAAGGGAGAAACAGGTCGATCTGGATAGCGACTTACTCAATAATAAATGGGGTGAACTTTATTTTAAAAATTTCCAGGATCCAGAACGAAACTTGATTGCATCAATGCTTCAAGCTGAATCTAGCGTGCTCTCCCAATTCAATGACCAAGGTCTCCACGAACAGTCATTTGGCGATGCCAACGATGAAGCATCCTGGCCTGCTTTTGAAATGGAAAGTGCTGAGTTAAAGCTCTCCATCAGAGGCAAGTTGGATCGTGTCTTTATCTCAGAAAAGCATGTTTGGGCAGCTGATTATAAAACGGGTAGCGTTGATGTCGCTGATTCCAGAGATTTTTGGACCAGTCAAATGCTGTTCTACTATATAGTACTAAAGTCGAGATTCCCAGATAAGGATGTTGTTCTCACCTACGAGCAGCTAAAGAGTTTCAAAGATGGGGCTAATGGCATTCAGGGTTATATAGGGGATCTCGGTTCAGACAACCCCGTGCTGGATAGGCTATCGCCGAAATCCAGGGCTGTCGTCCCCATTGGAGAGAGTGAGGACTGGTCAATGGAGAAAATCAAAATTGAAACACTGACATACGCCCAGCCGCTGCTTGATAACAACTTCCCTCTGACCTCCAGAGACGAACAAAAAGCCTGTGCCTATTGTCTCTATGAACGCATTTGCCGGAAAACGGCTTTACCTCGGTAAAAAATTACTTTTTGCACACTGTCATTCTGAAGGCGTGAAACGACTGAAGAATCTTGATCCCAAGTTTCGGTTCAAGACCCTTCGCCATCTCCACCCCAACCGTCTTCACGAGGGAGTGCAACGACCGTGGTGATCCCTCTTTTTCATGGGAAATTCTGGGGATTGCCGCGTCGTTCCTCCTCGCAAAGACGGTTGTCGAGAGTAAATCTGGTTTCAGAGAATTAAGGGTTGAATTTCAAAATAGTTCTTACT
>JABMOT010000216.1 GCA_013202385.1 Fidelibacterota bacterium | reverse complement strand
TGAGATTTTTGCTTCATTTCTAGAAAGAGGTTTTCCCGATTAAAACTGGCTACAAAACTGGCCGAAGCTTCAAACTGGAGTGATCTTCGAATATCCTCCTGAACCCGTGGTGTTGCCGTTGCGGTCAACGCCAGACACACTGCTTCCGGGAACCGACCCCTGAGATGCACGAGTTGACGATATTCTGGTCGAAAATCGTGGCCCCACTCACTAATACAGTGAGCCTCATCAATGGTAAAACAGGACACTTTTTGGGTAGCAAGTAGAGTCATTGTTTTATCCATGAGCAAGGTTTCCGGTGCCAAATAGAGCAGACGAACTTTTTTCTGGCGGATAGCCTCTACATTTGTCTGATATTCTTCTCTCGATAAAGAGCTATTTAACATGCGTGCTTCAACACCCAGGGCATCAAGCTGTTTTACCTGATCTTCCATGAGAGAAATCAAGGGGGAGACAACAATGGTCAGGCCATCAAACAGTAGCGCTGGAATTTGGTAGCAGAGTGATTTCCCTCCTCCCGTCGGCATGATGCATAGGGTATCTTTTTTGTCGAGGACATTTTCAATTACTTCTTTTTGCAAGAGGCGGAATTCATCGTAACCGAAGATATCTTTGAGAATTATTTTGGCATCTTTGATCATCATATTTTTCGAATATTGGGAAGTACAAATGCGATAGATGCACAACAATCAATTTGTTGATTCATTTTTTCAATCCGATTGGTTTTTGGGTTAGCTGGAAAATATCTCACAAGTCGGCCTGATCACAGAAAAAAATATTTGGAAGCCCATGTTTTTAGCGTGGGCTTCCAAACTCGAATAGAAACAATCAGCAGTCTATAAAACTGAATGGTGGACAGTATGGTGTGGAAATAGAGTTCCGGCCCGGCAATTCATCTTTGGGGGATCAGTCCAGCAAAGACCGCATCACATATTGGAGAATACCACCATGCCTGTAATATTCCAATTCATTGGGTGTGTCGATTCTGGTGACAGCGAAAAAGGAAAATTTGCTTCTATCGGTGCGTTCGCAGATCACCTCCAGCTCTTTACCAGGGACTAGTCCATCAACGATACCAGCAATTGAATAAATTTCTTCGCCTGTCAAACCAAGACTTTCGCGACCCTCACCCGCTTTAAACTGCAGTGGAAGGACGCCCATCCCGATGAGATTACTTCGATGGATACGTTCAAAACTTTCTGCGACAACTGCCTTGACCCCCAGAAGGTAAGTCCCCTTGGCTGCCCAGTCTCGGCTGGAACCAGTGCCGTATTCTTTACCGGCAATGACGACCAGTGGCGTACCCGCTTTCTTGTAAGCCATAGCGCCATCATAAATTGTTGTTACTTCACCTTCTGGCAGTTTTTTGGTGAAACCACCTTCAGTCCCTGGAGCCAATAGATTACGAAGTCGGATATTTGCGAAGGTTCCCCGCATCATGACCTCATGATTTCCGCGGCGACTGCCGTAAGAATTAAAGTCTTTCACTTCTGTGCCATTGGCGATGAGATATTTGCCAGCAGGGGAGTTTTCCTTAAAAGCACCGGCAGGCGAAATGTGATCCGTTGTGACAGAGTCACCAAGTAGGGCCAAGGCACGAGCGGCTTTGATATCCATCAAAACAGCAGGCTCTCGCTCCATGCCTTCAAAAAATGAAGGTTTGCGGATATAGGTTGAATCTGGCTCCCAGATGAAAGTGTTGCCCTTTGGAATCTTTAAGTTTTGCCAGGCTTCATCGCCACTGAAAACGTCAGCATATTTACTGACAAACTGATCAGGAGTCACAGCCCTGGCAACAGCGGCTTCAATATCTGTCGAACTGGGCCAGATGTCCCGTAGAAAGACGTCTGTACCATGCTCATCCTGACCCAAGGGTTCTGTAGCAAGATCAATATTCATGGTACCCGCCAGGGCGTAGGCCACCACCAGGGGAGGTGATGCCAGATAATTTGCTTTAACGTGGGGGTTAACTCGACCTTCAAAATTTCGATTCCCAGAGAGGACAGATGTTACAACCAGATCACCCGTGTCAATTGCTTTGGTAATGGGCGCAGATAATGGACCACTATTACCGATACATGTGGTGCAGCCATAGCCCACCAGGTTGAATTTGAGTTGATCCAGATAGGGCGTGAGACCTGCTTTTGCCAGATAATCAGTGACAACTTTGGACCCAGGAGCCAAACTGGGTTTGACCCAGGGCTTGATATCCAGACCTAATTCAACAGCCTTCTTGGCTAGCAATCCTGCTCCGACCATTACACTGGGATTAGACGTGTTGGTACATGATGTTATAGCGGCAATCACAACATCTCCGTCCTGGAGGTCATAGCCCCAGCCTTCGACATTGGCAGAACCCTTGCTGTTGCCCTTCAGGGCTTCGCGATCCTTTTTCCACGTGGCTTTGGATTTGCTAAGTTCAATGCGATCTTGAGGACGTTTTGGTCCCGATATTGACGGCACCACTGTGCTCATATCGAGGCTTAGGTTTGTTGTGTAGACAGCGGTATCCACGCCGGCTTCGTAAAACATACCCTGGGCTTTTGTATATGCTTCTACCAGGGCCACCTGCTCTTTATCGCGACCGCTGAATTTGAGATATTTCAAGGTCGCAGTGTTCACAGGGAAATAGCCCATGGTGGCACCATACTCAGGCGCCATATTGGCGATTGTTGCCTGATCCTCAAGACTGAGCTTGGCAATGCCTTCACCATAGAATTCGACAAATTTACCAACAACACCCTGCTCGCGAAGCATTTGCACAACAGTGAGAACCAGATCGGTGGCCGTCGTGCCTTCAGCCATTGCGCCAGTGAGTTTAAATCCAACAACCTGAGGGATTAACATTGATATAGGTTGACCCAACATTACAGCTTCCGCTTCA
>JABMOT010000215.1 GCA_013202385.1 Fidelibacterota bacterium | reverse complement strand
CCTCCATGCCGATATAGAGTTTATAGTCTATGGGTTCATCAGTCCTGTTCATAACAACGGTTACCATTTTGCCATCTTCATTTAAAAATGAAGTAGACTCTATATATGTTCTACTGGCAGAAGTACTGATTCGTTTGGCATTCGGACGAATGAATTTAGAGAAATGACCAATATAATAGTATGAGGGTGTGAAGATCAGTTCTCCTGATTTTGTGTCTGCATGGACCGGAGCGAAACAGAAATTCCCAACATGATTTGGACCCCCAATTTCGTCCAGTAGAACATTCCAATCCGTCCAGCCCACCGTACCCTGATTGAAATCGTTTATCATGGAATTGCCATAGCGTTCTGCATTGGCCCAATGTTCATACCCGCCCTTTATAAAACGTTCCGCACAACCCTCGGTAAAGAGCAATTTCTTATCAGGATAGGATTCTGTAACGTTATTCAAGTTGTTAAAGTTTGGATCAGATCCTGTCCAGGTTTCGTACCAATGGAATCCAATTCCCCAGGCGTATTTGGCTGCCTCGGGATCACCGAAAATGGTGTGCGCTCGCTCAGCGATCAGATCGCGGTTATGATCCCAGACCACGATTTTCTTGTCGTGCAGGCCTTCGCGGATCATGGTTGGTCCCAAATGGTTTTTCAGGAAATCCCGCTCTTGTTCTGCAGTGTAAATACACGATTCCCAGGTCTGGGTGGCCATGGGTTCATTTTGAAGTGTAATGCCCCAGATTGGTATGCCCTCAACTTCGTAAGCTTTGATAAATTTTGTGTAATAGAGTGCCCAGGCATCGTAAAATTCTGGCAGTAAATTTCCACCGTGAAGCATCTCACCATTACTTTTCATGAATGGGGGCGGACTCCAGGGGCTGGCATAAATGGGCAGTTTCCCCCCGGCTGCGGCAATGGCTTTTTTAATGAATGGAATGCGGAATTCCTGATCATGATCAATACTGAAAGACTTTAACAATTTATCCTCGTCAGAAACATAGGTGAAACTGGCAGAACTGAAATCACAGCTATGGATGGAGACTCTTGCCAGAGTATAACCGATACCCTCATTGACATCATAATAAGCCTTTAGAAACTCATCTTGTTTCTCAGCGGGAAGTTTGGCAAACACTTCTGCTGATGCATCTGTTAATGCACCACCAATTCCCCAAAAGGTCTGGAAGGATTTTGCTGGATTTACAAAGATGGCAACCTCTGTTTCAAGAGCTTGTTCAGCAGTTTCGAAAGAACGGGTAGCTGTTTGACTCAATCTGAGATCAGTCTTTTCAGCTGTGGTATAGACCACAACCTCCTTGCCAGCAGTGGAAAAAGTTGATTTTGTGTTTGAACTGTTTTCAGAGATAGGCGAACATCCCAAAAGGATGAAAAGCAGACTCAAAACCAGCGATAAATATTTCATAATTGTTTCTCCCGATTCACTTATTTCAATAATACGATTTTACGTTTGAATTGCTCTGATCCAGCTTCCATAACAACAAAATACACTCCTGAACTCAGATTATTTCCATTGAACAGGATTTTATGGAATCCTTCTCCCTGGTAAGCGTCCATCAGCACGGCAATTTCCTGGCCCAGCGTGTTATAGACTAAGATTCTCACCTCACTACCTTTTGCCAATCCATATTGAAGGGTCGTTGTTGGATTAAAAGGATTGGGATAATTTTGCTGCAATGAAAATTGACCAGGAACCGACATGGCATTGTCATTTTCTATGCCCGTAGGCGTAACCAGGGGGACATTTCCAAAGACACTGGGATTGTGCCAGGCGTTATCTGCTGTGAACATGGATGCAATAGCGCATTCACGATCACCACCATTATCATCATCATCCACTGCCACATCAAATCCGATATCAGAGCGAGACCCTGCACTGACACCAATTGTTGTCCAGGGGATGCTCACTTTCAGATTATAGCCAACAGCTGTAGCATAAAGAGCAAAATTAATTCCTTCAGTATTGTTGACTGAATTGTTCCCAATTTTGATGCTTGAGTCATTCCAACGAAAACCAAACTGGAAGTCATTGATACCATCATAAACAGCACCACTGCTGTTGTCTCCATCAATGAAAACTTCAACACAGTCATCCATATACCAGCCAGCATCTGAATCATTGATCAGAACACCGTCGTTGATCTCCACCAGTAAGTAGAGATTATCACTATCAAATAAGCCCTTCCATTGAGCAGAAAAATCAGCGGTTCGGGAACCCACTGTTACGTTATTAATCCCCATATCAGGCGTATTGAACCAGGCCAATTCAATACTTTCATCGATATTGATTGTGGCATGGGTAAAATAAATGGCTGGAGCCTGGACTGGCAGATTCGTGTTTACCCGAACGGCCAGTGCATCCCATGCGGTCCCTCCATCGTTATCAGTCACCGTGAGGGTGATCAGATGAGCCCCGATTGCCAGATCCACCGTGGCTTCCACACCAGTGGCAATCACAATTCCAGCTTCCGTCCAGGAGTAGTTCAATATGGTTCCATCTGAATCAGAGCTGTTCGCTCCATTGAGCACAACGCTTTCAAAACCGTCACCATTTGTATCCACAAGCGTTTGATCTGCTCCAGCGTTGGCCACCGGCAGATAGTTATTCAGGATAGTAATATGAACTTGATCCCCAGAGGTCAGATTATCACTATCTGTTACCACAAGCTCGATTTCATGTTCTCCAAGAGGCAGAAGCACCTCAGGCATTTCACCGGTTGCCAGTACTGTATCTGCAGCACTCCAGGTAAAAAGTTGGATATTGCCAAAACGATCCGTACTGGCCGAACCATCCAGAATAACCGTTTCGACGCCATCCCCATCGATATCTTCTATGATTTGATCCGGACCGGCATGTGCGATTGGCGGATTGGCTACACCCCCTCCAGTGTAGTAGATGTCATCAAGACCAAATTCACAAGAAGCACCGCTCTCCTCCAGGATGACAAATGCATAACTCAGCATCCTGAGGTCAATAGCCACCCCGCGGAGTTCCACAACAGGTATTGATGCCAGACCCCATTCTCCATCTCTGATCAAGCCATAAGTGGTTTGATTGGCCGGAAAACTTACATAATTCTGATTGTTCCAGGTGTCAATGATACCGATTTTAAATGTGACGTTTGCAGGAATTTTTATTCTGAAGTTTAGTTGCCCCTCACTAAAGTTGGTCAGGTTTAGTGGTTGAACAGGCAGAATTCCGGCTCCAAACCAACCACTGCCAGTAGTTTGCCAGCTTATACCGTTTTCACCTTCAAAGGGGGCTACCGTGCCATCCACCAGAGTGCCCTCCCAGACATAAATCTCAGAGGTGACCCCGGCTTCCAGTCCGCCGTTGGTGGGAGTATCGTCAGTAAAAACACCAAAGGATCCACTCTCAGGGTAGGGCGGTCCGATTCTGACGCTTCCCTGGCCATTCCATTCATATACTTTTATATAGTCCAGATACATAACTGCAGGGAAGGACATTGAAACAGGGGCACCAGTTCCTGGATCACCAAGATTGTAGGCATCTGTGAAAGCACCTCCGATAGCCAGGTTGGCGATGAGGTAAAAGGGGTTTTGGAATTCACTGGAGACGCTATCAATGGTGAAGGGCTCTGTATATAGATCGTGTTCAATACCATCATCCTCCACGGTAAAGCGAAGGCTGGAGTCATCCCAATACAAGCGATAAGTCAAAAATCGCTCGATGAGAGGATTATCGTAGTTATAATAAAGTCTGTTGTAAATATCTTCTGGATCCCAGGAAATACTGGCTGCACCGGTGGGGTTTTCAGGGGTTAGTGCTTCATCGGAGTAATAAATGGCGTTGGCTCCAACAGATTGATTTACGGTAGAATTGTTTTGTCCATTGCCGCCATTATGCGTGTCATGTGCATCTCTGAATTCCTGCCGTGCACCCATTTCCATCATGTCCAGCTCACCGTTGTAAGGCCAAACGAAGTTGGCGTCTCCCAATAACCAGACTGCTGGCCAGCCACCGAGATTTATATCAGGAATGCGGACACGGGCTTCGATCATGCCATAGTGGATCGCAAGCCTGGATTTGGTAGTCACTTTCCCCGACGTATAATTCAGTGGATTTCCCCATTGATCAGTTATCCCGGCGCCGGATTCTTCACGGGCAGTGATGCGTAGGGCATTGTTGCCAGGTTCGTCTGGAATTTCGGCAATCTCAACATTCTCCCCTCGGTAGTACTCAAGCTCACCATTACCCCAACCCCAGGCTCCATTGCCCAGTTCCAGATTCCAATTATCGAGATTATTAAAATTATCCTCCCAGATTAACTCCCCGACCTGGGCATGAATTACTGCGGTTGAGATGAGTGGGGTTAAGATAAATGTGAATAAGTTTTTCATGAATAATACCTCAGTGGGGTAGATTGATATAGACTTGTCCAAGATCGGTCAACTCGCCTGGTTCCTGGGTAAAAAGATAGGTAAAATGATTGTCAGGAAGACCACCGCGACCGATAAACCAGGCGTAGCGGAAAACATCATCACGGCTCTCACAAAGGGCAACCATCTCATTCATCTGGATAATCTGTTGTGTGTATGAATTGATATTTGAATTCCAATTGGCCATCTCTGTTATCCAGATCTGTTTGCCATATTTCTGTAAGCGATCCAGTTGGGATGCCAGCCCATAATCATACCAGTGAAAGGCGAGATAATCGATTTGAGGATCACGGCCCTGGGAAGTCTGGAATTCTGCATAGAAGGCATCCAGCCAGACAACGGGATCCCCAAAATGATTCATGGTTCCCCAATTCATCGCCGGTCCCACAAGCTTCAACTCTCTTCCCTGATCTGCCAAATTTCTGACAAATTGTTCATAGATTAGCCAGTCTAGCGCGGCTTGACCCGGAGTTCGATTAGCCTGGTCAATGAGATTGGGTTCATTCATCACCAGCAGATATTCGATTTCAGGATGATCCAGAATGAAACTTTCTGTCTGGACCAGTTGATTGGGTGATGGGCTGCCACCCCACAGCATGGGGATAAACTCTATTTCATAATCGTCATAATAGTTTTCTGGAGCACCAGTTTCGTAGTACCAGTTATACCACCAGGATACACCGCTTTTCAGGGTATCGAGATCTGCTGCAAGTCTTAGGTCATAGGAAAGACCACGTTTAGTGCTTTTTATAATGGAATGAACAGGATCCTGCGGTGCAGTTGGCGACTTTTCCTTGTCGCAAGCAGTTAGCAGCAGTAAACAGGGTAGCAATAGTGCCCAGGCACGCGTCATTTAATGCAGCTCATTTCAATTTAAAAGATTTACTCAAACGAATATCTCGACTTGAGGCGCCAACCAGCACATTAAACTTTCCAGCTTCTGCCTTCCAGTCAGAGGTGGTTTTATCCCAGAACATAAGATCTTCTGCTTTGAGGGTCATACGCACTTCTTTTGATTCACCAGGTTCCAGTTGCATTTTTGAAAAGCCTTTGAGCTCCTTTTCGGGTCTGATTACGCTTGATTTGGAATCATTGAGATAGAGTTGAACTATTTCGCTACCAGCCCGCTCACCCGTGTTTTTGACGCTTAATGTTATCTCAATATTCTCACCAGCTTTAATGTTCCGTGAAGAGAGCTGAAGATCTGAATATTCAAAACTGGTATAACTCAAACCATGCCCAAAAGCGTAAAGCGGATCAATATTCATTTTATCATAATGCCGATAGCCAACAAACAGACCCTCTTCATAATTGAGCTCATCATTTTCACCGGGATAATTGTGAAAGGTTGGCCTGTCCTCATCGGTTTTGAAAAAAGTTGTGATGAGTTTACCAGAGGGATTAACCGCACCCAAAAGGATGCTGGCAAGTGCAATCCCACCCTGCTCACCAGGATACCAGGCCTCAATGATGGCATCAACTTTTGGCTCCCAATCATCCATGAGG
>JABMOT010000214.1 GCA_013202385.1 Fidelibacterota bacterium | reverse complement strand
CCTTTAGCGGCGCGAAACTAAACGACTCCAACACCGATTGCAAATAAATTTGTATTGGCAGTCTATTTGAATGCCAGAATATCTTTTTCAAAAACTTTGTGATCAGTATAGCCAACATACTTACGTTGAATATTAAAATCTCGATCTATTACAAATGTGGTGGGAATCCCACGAACACCACCATAGGCTTGAACAACGCTCCCATCACCATAAACAATTGGATAATTAATATTCATCTTTTTGGCAAATGGAACCACAGCTTTCGGACCGCTTTGATCAAGAGAGATACCCAGAATGACAACATCATCCTTATAATCTTCCTGCAGCTTTATAAAGCTTGGTATTTCCATTTTACAGGGGCCACACCAGGTTGCCCAGAAATCTACAATAATAACTTTCCCCTTAAAGTCAGATAGAGATACTTTCTGACCATTCAAATCTGTCAGGGTAAAATTTGGTGCCTCTTGTGCCTCGACAGAGGTCGTGCCGATCATGAGCAGACCAAATATTACAAAAAGGATGGCTGCACTGCTTGCGATGATTTTATTTTTTTTCATTTGTTTCCTTCTTTCATTGTTTCCCTTAGAACCATAAGTGATCGCAGCGTTACAAAGTTCTGCGATGAATATGGCTTTATTATGCCTCGAATCACATTATGTTTCTTCGCCAGTGTCTGAAATATGTTGAAATGTCTGCGAGATGCCATTTCAGAAAGCAAACGGGTTGGATTTTTGTAATTAATGTGGAGAACTCAAATGAGAACCAAAATTGGATTCATGAGTTCGGCTGTCTTGATGATCTTGATAGCTTGTACTAGCAATTCGGAGTTAGTTAAAGAAATGACAAACAGTAAAAAACCGCTTGCAGCCATCGATGAAAAGATGGGTCTCACACGACAGGGTGATCAGGCTACGTTCCGTTTATTTGCCCCTTCCCAAAAGCAGGTTAATCTCATTTTATATGAGAATTATGATGATGTTTCTGGTCATAACAACGCCATGGAAAAAAAGGCGAACGGTGTATGGGAGCTCAGCCTGGATCTTCCTGCGATGGTGAAATATTATGAGTATGAGTTAACCTTTTCTCAGACCAAGTATGTTGCAGATCCGTATTCTCACGCAGTTGTTCGCCAGAATAATTTCAGAGCCCCGAGTAAAACAGTGATTTTACCTGACGAAGTATTTGACTGGGAGGGAGATGACTACACTATAACTCCGTTGGGAGATCTGGTGATTCTGGAAGCCCATTTGCGGGATATGACAGTTCATAAAACATCTGACACACGTCAGGGCGGCACTTACACAGGATTTATCGAATCAGGTCAGACAGGTGGTCTGAATCACCTAAAAGATATGGGCTACAACGCCGTCGAATTTCTGCCGCTCCAAGAATTTGGAAATATTGAAATAGATTACAAAAATCACGACGAGTATCTCTGGAATGATTGGAATCCTTACGAGAATAATCATTGGGGCTATATGACATCCTTCTTCTTTGCCCCGGAAACCTATTATGCATCGGATGCGGTGAATCGACACGGTGAATGGGTTGGGCAGGATGGTCGGGCCGTGAAAGAAATGAAAGAGATGGTTAAGGGGCTTCATAAGGAAGGCATTTCTGTAATAATGGATGTGGTGTACAATCATGTGTCCCAATATGATAATAACCCCCTTAAGCAAATCGATAGTCCCTACTATTTCCACCTGGATGAAAAAAATGAGTTCCTGGGGAATAGTGGTTGCGGAAATGATTTTAGGACAGAGAGTCCGATGGCACGCAAGCTGATCGTGGAAAGTGTGCTTTATTGGATGGAAGCATACCATATCGATGGATTCCGATTTGATTTGGCAACCATGATTGATCTCGGAACAGTGGATGCTATTACAAAAGCTGCCCGAAAAATTAACCCAAATGTTATTCTGATTGCTGAACCCTGGGGCGGAGGCGGTTACAATCCTGCTGAATTTGCTGATCATGGTTGGGCTTCCTGGAATGACCATTTTCGAAATAGTATCAAAGGTCGTAATCCTAAACCGGATGATACTGGATTCATTTTTGGCCAACTCTGGGACGGTAACAGAACGGAACACTACAAAAACCTCATGCGCGGTTATCCTCAAAGTAGTGGCGGGCACTATCAAACGCCGAGTCAAAGTGTGAATTATTTGGAGAGTCATGACGACAACACCCTGGGAGACTTTATCCGATTAGCCCTGAAAAAGGTAAAACCAGGCGAAAAAGTCGCCCGCCAGCAAGTCTCAAAACTGTCCCAGGAAGAATTAAAAATCCATAAATTTGCAGCTTTGAATCTGCTTGTAAGTCAGGGTCCGGTAATGATCGCTCAGGGACAGAGTTGGGGTAGGGCCAAGGTGATTGCCAATAGCATCGGCACAGATGAGCATGCCGGCCAACTGGATCATAATTCCTATGAAAAAGATGATGAAACCAACTGGCTCGACTGGAGTGAGAAATCATTAAACAAAGATTTGGTCGATTATTATCGTGGATTGATTGCCATAAGAACAATGCACCCAGCCTTGAGAAATGTTGAGCCAGATTTCCGTCGTTTTATCGATCATAAAAATACACTCTCATTTGGTGTGGCGATGGAGGCTGAGCATAAACTGCTGGTCTTGCTCAATGCTGATCCAAAAGCTGCCGTGACATATACGCTACCTGCTGGGGAGTGGTCTATCCTGGCAAATGCAGACCGCTCTGATTTTGTGGGCGACAAGAAACTTGAAGGACTTGCAACTGTTCCACCCCAAAGCGGCCTGATACTGCTCCAGGCGGGGAAACATGAAATCAACAACTAAATATCTGCATTTCAATGTGCCTGAGCGAATGGGTTTTGTGAATATTACCAGGGATGTTGAGCGTATTGTAAACGAGAGCGGTGTTCAAGAAGGTTTATGTCTGGTAAATGCCATGCACATTACAGCATCAGTCTTCATCAATGATGAGGAATCAGGTCTGAAAGAGGATTACAAACGCTGGCTGGTATGGCTGGCCCCTTTTGATGCCAGTCCTGATCGTTATCATCATAATCGGACAGGTGAAGATAATGGGGATGCCCACCATAAACGCCAGATTATGGGTCGTGAAGTGGTGGTCGCTATCACAAAAGGCCAACTGGATTTTGGAACCTGGGAACAGATTTTCTATGGTGAATTTGATGGGCGTCGAAATAAACGTGTTCTGGTAAAAATT
>JABMOT010000213.1 GCA_013202385.1 Fidelibacterota bacterium | reverse complement strand
GGATTCACTGTGGAGCCGATTAGCTATACACCTATTGACATGCCTGGTGTTGCCATGAATCCACTTTTCGAAGGTCAGGAAGTTCACGGCGTTAAAATTGTCGTCACCAGTCCTGGAGAATTTGCAGCAGTCGATTTTTTGGTTCATTTGTTAGTGATTACAAAAAAACTTTACCCTGACGAATTCTCCTGGCGAAGCAGTAGGGGTCCTGACCGTCTTTGGGGTGGTCCAGGGTTGAGAGAAATGGTGGATGCAGGAAATACTGCGGAAGAAATTATCGCAAGCTATCAGGCTGAACTCAACGATTTTTCAGCTATCCAAAAGCAATACCAAATATACGGGAAATAGTATTTAAGCTGCAATCAAGACAGCCCAATACACCTACAACGAAGGAAATGATTATGGAAAAGACCACTCACAAACGTTCTTATTGGGCATGGATTCCAAGTCTGTATTTTGCAGAAGGTCTTCCCTACACAGTCGTGATGCTACTGGCAGTCGTGTTTTACAAAAGAATGGGCATCGGTAACGCCGAAATCGCCTTGTATACAAGTTGGCTTTATTTACCCTGGGTAATCAAACCTTTGTGGAGCCCACTGGTTGATATTTTTAAAACCAAGCGCTTCTGGATAATTTCAATGCAGCTCTTGATCGGCGCAAGTTTGGGGGGTGTAGTTTTAACCATTCCAATGCCAGGATTTTTTCAATTCACACTGGGTTTCTTCTGGTTGTTGGCATTCAGCTCAGCGACCCATGACATTGCCGCTGACGGGTTCTACCTCCTGGCTCTATCACCCCATGACCAAAGCTGGTGGGTGGGAATACGATCAACTTTTTATCGTTTGGCCATTATAGTAGGTCAAGGTGTATTGATCATGCTGGCTGGATTTATTGAGAGTCACACTGGTTTACCCGATTACGATGTAGAAATAACGGTTAAACCTGGGATTTACACAGAAGCACAGATTGACGCGAATTATCTCACGGGGGGTTTTGGGGGTGATGCCGGGCAAATTCTCATCGTCCCGCCAAATCTCGAGATTGCAGCCCGGCAGATGGAGAAAGGTCGGTTCGATTCGCTACAGGCTGTGGTAAATTATTGGAATCTGAACCGCACTCGACTGGGTTTGAGCGATGAAGCGTGGTCGGAAGCACTTAGCGGCCTTGTTGTTGAAACGCCAGGCAAACAGGTCGGTAATGCTGCGTTACTGTATATTGCATTATCTTCAGAACCTGAAGCCGAAGAAGCCGTAGTAACCTTTGGACACGGATCAGGGGATAAGAGCATCAATCTGGTCTCAGATACCCGGCTTGTTTTTACAAAACAGGATTGGATGATTCCATATATTTCCTTGATTCAATTGGATCCAAAACTGGACTACGCTACCAGCTCTCTATTCGAAGCCAGATCGGGAAATATTCCGCTGTCCTGGAGCATCACCTTTATAGTCCTGGCTGGTCTGTTCGTCATTTTCTTCATCTATCATCGCATTATTATTCCTTACCCAGTGGCAGATAAGGGGATGGATTTTGACAATATTGGAATATTCTTCAAAAACTATATTCAGATATTTGTCAATTTTTTCACCAAGGAGAAAATTTGGTTGAGTGTCACCTTTATTCTGCTCTATCGCTTTGGGGAAGCACAGTTGGTTAAAATTGCCCCGCTCTTCATGTTGGATTCTATTGAGGCAGGCGGGTTAGCTCTAACCACAGGTCAGTATGGATTTATATATGGTACGATAGGCGTATTAGCGCTCACTTTCGGCGGAATATTAGGTGGCATCGTCGCTGCTAATCAGGGACTAAAATACTGGATCTGGTGGATGGCGATTGCCATGAATTTTCCGAATGCGGTTTATTGGTATCTCTCGGGTGCTCAGCCCGATAACATTTTTATCATTTCTGGCATGGTCGCTATCGAACAGTTTGGCTATGGATTTGGTTTTACTGCCTTCATGTTATACATGATCACCGTGGCTGAGGGGGAACACAAAACCGCTCACTATGCATTGACCACAGGTTTAATGGCTCTGGGAATGATGATTCCTGGCATGTTTAGTGGCTGGTTTCAGGAGCTGATTGGTTATAAGCTATTCTTTATCTGGGTCGTGGTGGCAACCATACCTGGCTTCCTGCTTATAAAATTCCTACCCATCAATCCGGAATTCGGGAAAAAATCAGAAACAGCTCATGAATAATTGAGTTGTAGGCAAAGCGGAAAGGATTATTCATGGCTCTCTCCTTACTTGATTGGTTGATTATTGCAGTTTATATCATCTTTTCCCTTGGGGTAGGATTATTCTTTTATAAAAGAGCCTCCAGCTCTACGAGTGAATATTTTATGGCTGGGCGCACGCTGCCCTGGTGGGTTGTCGGAACATCAATGGTTGCAACGACTTTTGCCGCAGATACACCCCTGGCCATCACAGAGTTTGTTAGAGGTCCTGGAATCTGGCAAAATTGGTTCTGGTGGAACCAACTGTTGGCTGGTCTATTGGGAGTATTCCTTTTTTCCAGGCTCTGGAGACGAGCTGAAGTTCTCACCGACAATGAATTAATCGAAGTGCGATATTCAGGTAAACCGGCTGCAGGTCTTAGACTCTTTAAAGCCGGTGTCTTTGCAATTCTATATAACTTCATTGTCATGGGCTGGGTAATTAATGCCATGGCATCTATTGCTGCAGTGATGTTAGATATGGATAAATGGTTGGCTGTCTGGGTCTGTGTGGCTATTGCACTGAGTTATTCACTATTATCAGGATTCTGGGGCGTTGTGGTTACAGATATGGTTCAATTTGCCATTGCCATGTTTGGCTCCATTGCACTGGCTGTTATCGCCGTCAATCATGTGGGCGGCATGGATGTAATCCTTGAAAAATTGCGGGGCTTTACGGGCGAACATTCAGCCATTGAGAGCGGAATACAGCAGCTAACGGCACAACTGGCCACAGTGACCGACTCGCTTCGAAACGCTGAGCTGACAGCCTCTCTGGAAGGCTTGAAACAGCAGTTGTCACAAACGCCCAATGTCACGGAAAATACATTGAGTTTTATTCCACCCATTCCAGAAGCTGGATTTTTTACCCTCGCTTTCTGGGAATCACCCTTTTCTCAGTTTTTGGTCTATATGACTATATTGTGGTGGTCAATATATAATACGGACGGTGGAGGCTATATCATCCAACGCATGGGATCAGCGAAAGACGAGCGCCATGCCCTGCTGGCCACTTTATGGTTCAATCTGGCCCACTACGCACTGAGAGTTTGGCCCTGGATTGTTGTTGCTCTGGCTTCAATGGTGATGTTCACAGATTTGGGTGCTCACGAATTAGGATCTAAAGCTGGCTATCCACTCGTCATGAAAGAACTTTTAGGCAGCGGTATGCGTGGAATTCTCGTTGTCTCATTCCTGGCCGCATTTATGTCAACAATTGATACTCACTTGAACTGGTCAGCTTCATATATTATTAATGACGTTTATAAGCGTTTTTTTAAACCGGAATCCGCATTCAAGGACCAGGACACCGCCCAGCGTCATTATGTTGTCATCTCTAAAATAGCAACGGTAGTCCTCATGCTCATGGCGGCCTACACAGCGATCCAGATGCAGAGTATCGAAAAAGCCTGGAAATTTATAGCAGCCATGGGTGCCGGGATAGGTCTCGTGCTTATTTTACGTTGGTTTTGGTGGCGCATAAATGCCTGGACAGAAATTGCTGCCCTGTCTACATCCTTAATACTTTCAATAGTATTTGAACTAATTGCCTACTTTCAAACCTCTGCAGCGGGAATGCCCTATGAACTTTTTGGACCTGATCCTGTTCTCTTTGGTGTCACGCTACAATTCCACCTGAAACTACTGATCATAGTTCCAATATCCATTGTCTCATGGTTAATTGTTACATTTCTTACGAAGCCGGAAAGTGAAGCGACCCTCGTGAGCTTTTATCAGCGAGTTCAACCAGGTGGCTGGTGGGCACCCATCGAAGACAAAGTAACCATAACGCTTCAACCCGTGTCCAAGGGCTTTTTGGGAAATTGGATAGCGGGTGTAGCCATGATCTGGGGCACCACTTTCGCCATCGGGCAAATGGTCTTTGGTAACTGGGGAATAGGGCTAACCTTGCTCGTGCTCGCCCTTACCGGATTCGCATATATATGGAAATTCACAATTTCAAAAATCAATGTTTAATATTTTTTGCAGGATTTGATTGGTCACAGATAGCTGGGATTGGCAACATGGCTTGATCGTGAATTATTCCAGCACAAGTTAATAGTTGCAATTATTCATTTCGCAAAACAAACGATCCGCCTATATTGCCCACGAAGTCTTAATACAATTGGGTCAAATAGTTAAGAATGTTCAGTGTTGATGGTTAATTAATTGTACTGTTGGAGGTTGAGTTATGGATAATAAGAAAAAACAAATCTGGGGTTGGGCCATGTACGATTGGGCGAATTCTGCATTTGCCACTACAGTCATGGCTGGATTTTTCCCGCTTTTTTTCAAAAGCTACTGGAGCGCCGGTGCTGATGTCAATGTGAGTACTGCACAACTTGGTCTGGCTAACTCGATTGCAAGTCTAATTGTTGCGCTCATGGCTCCAATCATGGGTGCCATCGCTGATAAGGGTTCAGCCAAAAAAAAATTCATGATCTTTTTTGCCTACCTGGGTTCATTAATGACAGCGGCACTGTTCCTTGTACACGAAGGTGATTGGCAAATGGCAAGTTTTATATATGTCATGGGCATTATTGGGTTTTCAGGTGCTAATGTTTTCTATGATTCCTTATTGCCCAGTGTGGCGAATGAAAAGGAGATTGATTATGTCTCCGGTCTTGGATTTGGTATGGGCTATCTGGGTGGTGGTCTACTATTTCTGGTAAATGTGCTTATGTTTAAATTTCCAGGTTGGTTTGGCCTGGCAAGTGGAACTGAGGGTGTACTATTTTCATTCCTGACAGTTGCAATTTGGTGGGGTCTTTTCACACTAATCACAATATTCTGGGTTGAAGAGAAACAGGCAGAGGACGCATCAAAATTCAATTTCGCAGCAATTAAAGCTGGCGTGCGACAGTATTTGAACACCTGGAAAAAAATAAGGCATTTGCAAACAGTCTCTTTATTCCTGGCGGCTTACTGGTTCTATATCGATGGAGTTGATACGATCATTCGTATGGCTGTTGATTATGGTATGTCAATTGGATTCGAACCGGGTGATTTGATAGTAGCCCTATTAATTACACAGTTCGTGGGTTTCCCAGCGGCCATTATTTATGGAAAACTGGGCCAAAGATATGGTGTTCGAAAGGGTATCTATATTGGAATAGCAGCCTATATAATTATCACATTTTGGGGTGTCCTCATGGACAGCGTCACTGAATTTTACTCATTGGCTATTGCCATTGGATTCTTTCAGGGCGGTATCCAGGCTCTAAGTCGATCATATTATTCACGTTTGATTCCCAAAGGTCAGGAAGGTGAATTTTACGGATTTTACAATATGCTTGGAAAATTTGCAGCCATTTTGGGACCGTTGTTGATTGGTGTCGTAGGCTTAACCATCAGAGGTACTCTGGGACCATTGGCTAATAGCCCTGAGCAACTGGAAGCCATCGGACAGGTAGCATCCAGGTGGGGAATTGGTTCTGTTGTACTGCTCTTTGTCATAGGCGCCATTTTGTTCAAGTTTGTCAACGAAGAAGAGGGCAAACGTGAGGCTCTATATATTGAGGAAAATAGCTGAGATTTGATACAGATTGATGCTTTAAGGTCCTGATTAAAATCGGGACCTTTTTTTTATCCGCCACAATTAAGTGTCGTATGTTTGGCACCCGAATCAGGGAGATATCTGGAGGGATCCACTCCTGATCTGAGATAGTGATGTGAGACAATATCAACCGATAGTTATTTTTGTCTCACTCTCTTTGTTTATATTTGGCTTGGAAGGATTATTTGGAAATGAAAATTCTGGAACTGGTACATTTACCGATTGGTGTTGCGATCCGCTGGGATGATGGTGTAGAATCACTGATCGATTTTCATAAATTAAGAGATGCCTGCCCGTGTGCAAATTGCTCCGGCGAAAGCGATCTTTTTGGTCATAAAACCTTTGGTTTACCCATGCTGAAATCAAAAACAACCTATGAGCTGGACTATTTCCGCTGGGTGGGGCATTATGCCATCCAGTTTATCTGGGCTGATCGTCATGACTCAGGAATCTACACGCTGGGCCTGCTTCGAAAATTGGGGCAAAGTGATGAGGGGGAGCATGTCGGCTAAAGGTGACTCAAGCACCCTCACCCGGGTAATTATTGCAGTTGTTATTATTCTGGGTAGTGCAGGGTTCTATTCAATCATATGGCATATCTGGCAGGGGGATGTCCTGTCCGACGTGGAGCGTTTTATGGGGGTAGTCGCGATAATTGTGATTGTAATCACCTTCGCATATGTGCTGAGACAGCGACTGCAAATGAGAAAATCTGAAACTTTCAGGAGAGAAAAATGGTGAATTGGTATACGACAGAGACTGTGGCAGGTAAAGAGATCAAGGAGCATATTGGAGTTGCAACAGGCAGCACCATACGGGCTCGAAATATCGGTCGAGATATTGTTGCGGGGTTGAGAACGATCGTAGGAGGAGAAGTCCCTGAATATACTGAGATGATGGCTCATTCACGAAATCAGGCGGTGGAACGCATGCTCCAAAAAGCCGTTGATTTGGATGCAGATGCCGTTGTTTGCGTACGCTTTTCTACGGCCATGATCATGCAGGGTACTGCCGAAGTGATGGCGTTTGGTACAGCAGTAAAATTCAAATAATTCGACTTGACCACTTTCAGCGAAGACAACCGATATGGAAGCTCAGTTTCTGAAAAGCGACTGAATAGAATTCGAGAAGTCATAAATAATAAGCAGCTAGATCTCACCTTAATTATTGAAAATATTCATGATCCACACAATGTAAGCGCAATATTCAGATCAGCGGATACTGTGGGAATTGATGAAGTCCAACTACTTTATACAAGAGAGAAATTTCCCGGATTGCATCCAAAAGTTACGGTAGGTAGCGCAAAATGGATCAAGCAGAACCGCTACTCTGATCCAAAGGTATTGGCCACCGAAATGAAAGCCAGAGGGTTTAATACATATACGACCCATCTTTCAAAAGATGCAGTCTCCATCCACGATATCGATTGGACGAAACCTTCCGCAATCATTCTGGGGAATGAAAATCGGGGTGTCTCTACAGAAATGACCGATCTGGCTGATCAGAATATCATCATCCCAATGTTTGGTATGGTGGAAAGTTTAAATGTATCGGTTGCCACGGCCGTAATATTGTTTGAAGCCTGCCGCCAACGAATTGCAGCAGGTATGTATCCAAACCCGCACCTTGAAACTGAGTGGTTAGAGCATAAAACTGATGATTGGGTAAAAATTAATTTTCAAAACCGCCTGGGTTGAACGGGAATTCAACTAAGGTTTGCGTGCCTAGCGAATCCAGTTACCCTCGAATAATGATCCCCAAAAGAGTAAGTCTCCAGCGAAAATAAAACGCATGATGAATTCTTTCTAATTAGGGGTTCCTCAAAAAGTCTCATGCAGCACAGC
>JABMOT010000212.1 GCA_013202385.1 Fidelibacterota bacterium | reverse complement strand
GTTTAATTTTGACTTTTTTGTACAATATGCTATACTTGTGACGAAATGATTGAACAAGACCAAATATTGAGTACAAAAAATGATAAAGAAGGTGAGATGACTGACGAACAGCAGCTGATCCAAAACATTACAGACCAAGACTACAAATATGGTTTCGTCACAGATATCGAAATGGGAGAATTTCCCAAGGGGTTGAACGAGAATATCGTTCGCATGATTTCCGCCAAAAAGAAAGAGCCTGAATTCATGACCGAATGGCGGCTCAAGGCCTATCGTCATTGGCTTAAGCTTGATGAACCAAAATGGCCCAAATTGAAATACGCTGAAGTTGATTATGATGAGCTTTACTATTACGCCGCCCCAAAAAAGGATGCCCCTAAAAGCCTCGCTGAAGTAGATCCTGAGCTGCTTGCGACATTTGACAAATTGGGCGTTCCGCTGGAAGAGCGCGAAATTCTTGCCGGCGTTGCTGTGGATGCGGTCATCGATAGTGTTTCTGTCGCCACCACTTTTAAGGGTAAGCTGGGTGAACTTGGGATCATTTTCTGCCCAATAAGTGAAGCCATACAGGATCACCCTGAGCTGGTTAAAAAATATTTAGGAACTGTGGTCCCTTATACGGATAATTTTTATGCAACGCTGAACTCGGCCGTATTCAGCGATGGGAGTTTTGTTTATATACCACCAGGGGTTCGCTGTCCCATGGAGCTCTCCAGTTATTTCCGCATCAATGCAGCAAAAACGGGTCAATTCGAGCGGACTTTGATTGTGGCTGACAAAGGCAGTTATGTTAGCTATCTCGAAGGTTGTACTGCACCCATGAGAGATGAAAATCAGCTTCATGCGGCCGTTGTTGAACTGATTGCCCTTGATGATGCTGAAATCAAATACTCCACCGTTCAAAATTGGTACGCAGGAAATAAAGCAGGCGTGGGAGGTATTTTCAATTTTGTTACCAAACGCGGCCTTTGCGCTGGAACCAACTCCAAGATTTCATGGACCCAGGTCGAAACTGGATCTGCCATAACCTGGAAATATCCAAGCTGTGTGTTAAAAGGAGATAATTCTGTTGGTGAATTTTACTCGGTGGCGCTGACGAACAATTATCAACAGGCTGATACGGGCACTAAGATGATTCATCTTGGAAAAAATTCACGTAGCCTAATCATTTCGAAGGGCATTTCAGCCGGGAAAAGCAGCAATGCGTATCGGGGCCTGGTAAAGGTGAATGCCAAGGCAGAAAACGCTCGCAATTATTCCCAATGTGATTCGCTGCTTATCGGAGATCGGTGTGCAGCACACACATACCCATATATAGAAATAGAAAATCCATCTGCTCACGTTGAACATGAGGCCACCACGTCAAAGGTCAGTGAAGACCAAATATTTTATCTGAATCAGAGAGGAATATCAACTGAAGACGCGGTAGGTATGATTGTTTCAGGGTACGCCAAAGAAGTCTTCCAACAACTCCCAATGGAGTTTGCTGTTGAAGCACAGGCATTGATGGCTATCAGTCTTGAAGGCTCCGTTGGATAGAAAGATTTTAGGAGAAGTTTAATAAGATGTTAAGCATTAAAAATTTACAAGTGTCCGTGGAGGATAAGCCTATTCTGCGAGGGTTGAATCTTGAAGTTAATCCCGGGGAAATTCACGCAATTATGGGACCTAACGGTTCGGGTAAAAGTACCCTGGCACACGTTCTTGCAGGTCGGGAGGGCTACCGGATTGACGGCGGTTCGGCTTATTACAAGGGCATAAATCTCCTTGAGCTGGCACCAGAAATAAGAGCCCGGGAGGGCATGTTTCTGGCCTTTCAATATCCCATCGAAATTCCCGGGGTTAACAATACCTCCTTCCTCAAAAAGGCGCTTAACGAAATTCGTAAACATCGCGGTGAAGAAGAGCTTGATGCCATTGACTTTCTGGATCTGATCAAGAAACAGATGAAACTGGTAGAGATGAAAGAGGACTTGCTAAAACGTCCTGTGAATCAGGGTTTTTCAGGAGGTGAAAAAAAGCGGAATGAAATTCTTCAGATGGCGGTTCTAAATCCACTTTTGGCCATTTTAGATGAAACAGACTCAGGTCTTGATATCGATGCCCTGCGCATTGTTGCAGGTGGAGTGAATAAATTGCGCACCAAGGACAATGCTTTTGTGGTTATCACACACTACCAGAGGCTACTTGATTACATCGTACCTGATTTTGTCCATGTCTTATCAAATGGTCAAATTATCAAATCAGGCAATAAAGATCTGGCGCTTGAACTTGAAGAGCGTGGTTATGATTGGTTGCTGGATAAAGCTGAGACCAGGGACTGAAAAGGGTAGCTAATGGAATCATCCCAGAATCAGTTTTCCGAGTGGCTAAACAAACAAATCCATTCAAGCAATTCAGGAGCATTTGCTTTATCTCCTGAATTGAGAGCAACCTCACTGTCTGTGTTGGATGCCGGTGTATTCCCCAACCGTAAAAATGAAGAATGGCGCTACACGCCCTTAAGGGAAATCTTAAGTCAATCTCCTGTATTAGCGGACAAAACGCAGATTAATCCTGCATTAATTGCAGCGTTCAAAGAGGCTGTTCCAAATGCCCTGCATCTGGTCTTTGTTGACGGTGAATTTTCGAATGAATTCTCTGGCTCAATTTCAGCATTGGACAAAACGGGTCTCACCATCGAACACATATCCACGCTCCATGGAGAATCACGAAAACGAGCGGAAGATACAATTCGTCAATCCTCATTAAGTGATGATAACATATTTCAGCATATTTCTCTGGGCTTATCCCGAAGCGGTCTATTCATAGAGATTCAAAAGAATCACGAAGTTGATCGAATTGTTCATATCCTCCATCTCTCAACCAAATCTGAATCGAGGAACTTTTCAAATCCGGTGCATGTTGTTCGCGTCAGTGAAAACAGCCATATGCAGTTATTGGAACAATATGCTTCAATTGATGCTGGGAAAGCGCTCAGTGTTCCTGCCGTTTATATTGAAGTGGCGGATGGAGCTGGCCTGGATCACTTCAAGATTGGTCTTGAGTCAAATCAGAGTGATCATGTGTCAAATACAGTGGTGCAGGTAGCAAGTTCAGGGGTTTATAAATCTCATCAGTATCTACTTGGTTCTCGTTTAACGCGAGCCAACCTGGAAGTCATCTTCTCAGGGGCAGGGGCGCAAGCCAGCCTGCGAGGCATTTACCTGGGGAATGCCGACCAACATTTGGATATTCGTACGTTTATGGATCATGCTTTTCCTCACTGTTCCAGCGATCAACACTTTCGCGGTATCATGAATGATCAGTCCCGTGGTGTTTTCAACGGCATGGTGCTGGTTCGACGGGATGCACAGAAAACTGATGCCCTACAATCGAATAAAAATCTGCTCCTGTCACGTGAAGCCCGCGTGGACACGAAGCCTCAACTAGAGATCTATGCCGACGATGTTAAGTGTGCCCATGGTGCTACAGTCGGTGAACTTGATAAGGACGCCCTATTCTATCTTCAATCAAGGGGGATTGAGAAAGCGGAGGCAAAGTTGATGCTAACAAGAGCTTTTGCGGCTGAAATTACGCAGGAGATTGAGATTGAAACACTCCGGTCCTATGTTCAGGATAGAATTTCAAATCTGTTAGATGGAGTCCATGCTTCAAATGTTTGATGTTAATAAGATCCGCAGTGAATTTCCAATTCTCCAAACTGAGGTTTACGGAAAACCATTGGTTTATGCTGACAATGCTGCCTCAACCCAGAAACCAATCCAGGTTATCAACTCCATATCAGAGCTTTATTCACAACATTATGGAAATATTCATCGAGGCGTTCATTATCTCAGTCAAAAATCGACCGCTCTCTATGAGGGTGCCCGGGAAACCGTTCGAAAATTCATCAACGCGGATAAGCTAGCAGAAATTGTTTTCGTCAGAGGAACTACAGAGGGAGTTAATCTGGTAGCCTCAAGTTTTTTGGACCCTATTTTTCAACCAGGAGATGAAATTCTAATCTCTGAGATGGAACATCATTCAAACATCATTCCCTGGCAAATGCTGGCAGAGCGGAAACGTGCCAAACTGAAAATTATTCCTTTGCTGGAAAACGGGGAACTTAATCTCAGCGTTCTGCCGGATTTACTCACTGAAAAAGTAAAGCTGGTGGCAGTCAGCCAGATGTCTAACTCCCTTGGCACTATCAACGATGTCTCAATCATCATTGATCAAGCCCATGGCAAAGGGATCCCCGTCCTCATTGATGGAGCGCAATCTATTGCCCATATGCCTATCGATGTCCAGGCCATGGATTGTGATTTCTTTGTTTTTTCCGGACATAAAATTTATGGACCTACAGGTATTGGTATCCTGTTCGCCAAGGAGCAACATCTTTTAAGTATGCAACCTTACCAGGGTGGCGGTGATATGATCCTCAGCGTTAGTTTTGAAAAAACTGAATACAATGAGATACCTTATAAATTTGAAGCCGGAACTCCAAACATTGCAGGGGCTATTGGGTTAGCTACGGCGCTGGATTATGTATCTGATCTTAGCATCACAGCAATCGACGCTTACGAGCAGGAATTATTGAGATATGCGACTCAACAGTTCACTCAAATTGACGGACTACGAATCATTGGGAATGCCCCAAAAAAGGGAAGCATCATATCATTTGTGCTGGAAGGTATCCATCCACATGATGTGGGAACAATTATGGATTTGGAGGGCGTGGCTGTACGTACAGGACATCACTGCACCCAGCCGGTTATGGACTTTTATCATGTGCCTGCAACCACACGTGTATCCTTAAGTTTCTACAATACCAAAGCTGAAATTGACGCGATTAGCTCTGCGATCATCAAGGTTAAGGAGCTCATGGGCTAATGTCAGATTTACGTGAATTGTATCAGGAAGTCATCCTGGACCACAATAAAAATCCAAGGAACTTCAAGAAACTTGAAAGTCCCACGCATCACGCCAGGGGGCACAATCCGCTGTGCGGCGATAAACTTGAGCTGTTCCTTGTTATTAGGGATGGGATCGTTGACGATATAGCCTTTGTAGGCAGTGGCTGCGCCATTTCAACCTCCTCTGCGAGTCTGATGACCCAATTCCTGAAGGGCAAGACAGTTGCTGAATCCCGGAAATATTTTGAAAGTTTTCACGACCTCGTTACTGGTAAGCTACTCACGGAACAGGCCATGGATGATCTAGGTAAATTGGCTGTCTTTGCAGGCGTCCAGGAATTTCCTGCTCGAGTGAAATGCGCCAGTCTTTCATGGCACACCCTAATAAATGCACTAGAAAGCGCCAGCGTAATAGCTGAAACTGAATAAAATAGTAAACGGATTTTGACATATGAATGACAACATACCAGATATTGATCTCAGCGACATTGAAGCTAAAATCATATCCACAATAAAAACCATCTATGATCCTGAAATTCCAGTAAATATTTATGATTTGGGTTTGATTTACGACATTAAGGTTACGGAAGAATTGGAAGCCTACGTCAAGATGACATTAACCGCTCCAAATTGTCCTGTTGCTGGTTCGTTGCCTGTCTCAGTCAAACAGCAAATCCTTCAGGAAGTGCATGAATTGGAATTTGCTGATGTCGAGGTTGTCTGGGAACCGCAATGGCACAAAGACATGAT
>JABMOT010000211.1 GCA_013202385.1 Fidelibacterota bacterium | reverse complement strand
GGTTTTGTGGGTGTCGGAACGGGGAGATTTGTACTCCCGACCTCTTGACCCCCAGTCTATCGCGCTAACCGGGCTGCGCTACGTTCCGATAATAAAAGCGGCCTAATTAAAGCTTTTGAGCCGCCTGAATCAAGCAAGCAATGCTGTGAGGTAAATAAATTAGGAGTCGATCAATTCCAAGAGTTGTTTGAGATCAGTACGGAGATTGGTTAAAAATTGTCGATATCGCTCTGGATTAAGAGCGGGACTATCTTTTGGAGGTGTCGTGGTGACTTCTTCAGGCGCCTGTGCAGGTTCAACCTTCACTGCAGGTCGGGAAGGGGGCGCTTGATCCTCCAGACTCAGGATATTCAATGCCAAGCCATGGTCTTGAAGTTCCTTTAATTTCTGACGTGCACCCTCAATCGTATATTTTTTTTCATAAAGTAAGGTTTTTATAAAATTGACTAGCTCAATGTCCTTTTCACGATAGGTCCGATTGCCAGCACGGTTTTTCGCCGGAGAGAGCTGTGGGAACTCAGATTCCCAATACCTTAAAACGTATTGCTTTAAATCTGTTGCTTCACTGACTTCACCAATGGAGTAATATAATTTTTTGATGGCTTCCCTTGGCATATTGAAATCACCTTATCCTAAATCACAATTATTCACTTGAACCATTACTTTAATTATAATCAGTTATTATGCGATCACCAAGGCATTAATGCCGATATGAATACCTTTTTATAAGAATGTCGTAAAACATACCAAAAACCCAAGAATCAAGGAATGCGGAGTATTTGGGATATTAATATGCATCTCGGAATTAGATTTTCGCTCATTTAAAGCAGTGCTTTAATCTGCTGATTCATAAAAAGCGAGGTTGTTATCAGGATATGGGAGAATAAATTTTCGCCATGAACGAGCACAGCAATATAAAATTGGTACTTCGTAATAAACGTGCCTATCATGAATATGAAATTCTCGAGAAATATGAGGCTGGTATATCCCTTCATGGAACTGAGGTAAAATCGATTCGTGCTGGCAAAGTGAACATGAGTGATGCCTATGCCAGGCATTATCAAGGAAGCATATCTTTGATGAATCTGCACATCTCTCCCTGGGAGACTGCAAATGATTTTGACCAGCATGACACGACACGACCCAGAAGATTGCTGCTTCACAGTAAGGAAATCCGCAAGCTCAGCCATGACATTGAGGCGAAGGGATATACGCTGCTCCCATTGTCTCTCTATTTTAAAGGCGGAAAATTGAAAGTTGAACTTGGCCTGGCAAAAGGCAAAAATATCCGAGATAAACGCCAGACCGCATTGAAACGGGATGCAGATCGAGAAATGGATCGTGCCAAAAAGTTTCGTGAATAAAATTAGCCGGAGTGAGCCGTGATATTTCCACCAGTCAAAGAGCAAATCGATATCCTGTCAAGAGGTGTTGAAGAATTTGTTTCCCCAGAGGGGCTTGAGCAGCAACTTGAAAAATCAGCCAAAAAAGGATTACCCCTGAAGGTAAAGCTCGGCGCAGACCCCAGCCGTCCTGATCTACATATTGGCCACGCAGTGGTACTACGCAAATTACGCCAATTTCAAGATCTAGGTCATACGGCAATATTGATAATCGGCGATTTCACAGCCTCCATTGGTGATCCCACAGGTCGCAACAAAACCAGACCGAGCATAACTCTGGAGGAGTCCCGTGGCTTTGGTAAATCCTATCTTGAGCAAGCCTCCATTGTGCTGGATTCAAACCGTTTAGAAGTGGTCCACAACTCTGACTGGCTTAATGTTATGAATTTCACTGAGGTCATCGCTCTCGCCGCTCAGGTAACCGTCGCTCAAATGTTGGAGCGAGACGATTTTTCTCAACGCTATAAAAGCGGAACGCCCATTTCTGTTCACGAGTTCTTGTATCCACTGGCACAAGCCCAGGATTCTGTCCATTTACACGCTGATGTGGAGCTCGGGGGTACAGACCAACTCTTCAATTTGCTCATGGGTCGGGAATTACAGAAAAAGGTGGGTCAATCGCCACAGACAATCATGACGCTTCCACTTCTTGAAGGTACCGATGGCGTAGAGAAAATGTCAAAGAGCTATGATAATTATATTGGTTTATCTGACACGCCTGCAGAAATGTTTGGCAAAGTCTTGTCTATTCCAGATCATATGATCATCAAATATCTGACGTTGACCACAAATTTGTCTATGGCAGAGATACAATCAATTGATGCAAAGATGAAAGCCGGGGATAATCCGCGAGATTTTAAACGTCTTCTAGGCCGTGAGCTGGTTAAAGTGTATTACGATGAGCCCGCAAGCATGGCAGCACAGGACGCGTTTGACAAACTGTTTATAAAAAAAGATATTCCAGACGAGATGCCTGAGCTATTGTTGAGCTCGCCTGAGGAAACCATTCTTGGTGCATTGGATCAATCCAATCTATTCGGCAGTAAAGGCGAAATTCGTCGACTCATCAAACAGAATGCAGTGAGTGTGGATGGGGTGAAGGTGGCGGATGAATTCTTCGGCTTCACGAAATCGGGGGAATATGTCATCAAGGCTGGAAAGCGCATTTTTTTGCGTGTTATCTGTCCCTAATCCCGCATACCTGAGTTGAACTTTCCAACCTTTCCAATTTCCGGTAATTCATTATTATTGAATTAATTAATATATCAAAACAATATGAGGCAGTCAAAGCGGTTGACGCTTTGAGCATGAATGTCCAAGCCGGTCGAATCTTTGGATTCCTGGGACCCAATGGAGCCGGCAAAACCACGGCAATCCGAATGCTCATGAATATTATTATGCCGGATACGGGTTCAATCCTATTTGATGGATCAGATAAACGACCTGCACCACATCTGATTGGGTATTTACCAGAAGAGCGAGGGTTATACCAGAAAATATCAGTATTCGAAACCCTGCAATACTTCGCTCATTTGCGTAATGTGCAAGCAGCCGATCAAAAAATAATAAACATGCTGGAAAGATTTGATCTGGTATCCAGAAAGCAATCAAAAGTTAATGAGCTCTCAAAGGGCAATCAGCAGAAACTGCAATTTATAAATACGATTCTCCACGATCCTCAATATATCGTGTTGGATGAACCCTTTTCCGGTTTGGACCCGGTAAATCAGCTTCTCCTTAAAGAAATCCTGGAAGAAATGAAACAGGCAGGGAAAACGATTATTTTCAGTAGCCATCAAATGGATCAAGTTGAAAAATTATGTGATGATGTGGCACTCATTAACAAGGGTCACATGGTGACATCTGGGACTTTGAGTGAAATAATGTCCAGCCAGACGAACAGACAACTGCAGGTCACACCTGTATCGGAGTTGGATCTTAACCATAAATATTTTTTAACAAGAAATGCTGAAATTCGTTCAGGGTCGGCGTTCATTCAAATCGGAGACGAGAACAAGCAGCAATTAATCTCAGAAATCAACGCGCTTATTGATATACGATCTATTCGTGTTGCAGAACCAGGTCTGGAGGATATTTTTATTCAGCTTGTCACCGGGGCTGACCAATGAGTTTTCTCAAAATAGCATGGTTTGAGTATCGCAGAAGAATTCGGTCTAAATGGTTTATCATTGGAACCTTTGGGATGCCGTTTCTCATACTGGCGATAAGTCTGGGGACAGGGTATTTGGCAGGTTCAGGCGCTGGTCTTGAAACCAAACATTATGGACTCATTGATGAAACCTCTTATTTCGGTGAAAAACTCCAGTCGGCTTTATCTGAGCGCTATGCTGAACGTGACATTGCACCGCTGGATATAGCTGTTTCCAATGGAACCTTTGTTGAACTTCGAGCGCAGTACGAGGACCTGGTTGTTGAAAAGGTGCTGGATGGATATTTTGTGATTCCTGAAGATTTTAGTCTGAACCCAAATCTTCGAAATTACTCAAGATCCAGTTCTACACTAAAATCAGCTGATGTGATCGAATCTGAGTTAAAGGACCTTCTTATTGAAGATAGGGTTGCTCGCCACGATCTTCCAGAAACGATTATAGCTGATTTATGGTTTGATCTTGATGTGATATTTTATGAGATAGGTTCAGGCGAGGAGCGGGAAAACGAAGCGCTTATTGCTGATTATGTCGCCCCATTTATCTTCATGTTTTTACTCTTTCTGGGCATATTTACAGGGGGTCAGCTCCTGCTTCGAGCAGTCCTGGAAGAACGATCCTCCCGCGTGATTGAGGTTTTGCTATCTACAGTGAGCTATAACGACCTCATGGGTGGCAAAATATTGGGTCTTGGTATGCTGGGACTCACTCAATCGACAATCTATCTTGGGGCAGTTATTCTGGCAGGAAGTTATTTTGATCTTTCAATCCTTACGCCTACCATCACTATTCTTTATTTTACCTATTTTATTCTTGGTTATCTCTTTTATGCAGGAATATATATTGGTGTAGGAGCACTCTTTGATTCAGAGCAAGAAGCACAGCAAGCTATTCAAATCATTACATTTATTGCCATTATACCCATGGTCCTCTGGACGTTGGTAATCGAGAACCCCAATTCAGCACTGGTCAATATTTTGAGCTACGTTCCACCTGTAACTCCTTTCTTCATGATGATAAAAATCGCTGTGGGAGAAACGACCGTGTTTCAGGTTGCCACAACCATTATGCTCATGTTGGCATGTGTGTATGGGAGCATTCATCTGGCTGCAAAAATATTCCGCACGGGTATTCTTATGTATGGAAAACGGATCACGCTACCGGAAATTGTGCGTTGGTTAAGCGCATAAGGATTATCATTGACTGTAGTGCTTGACATGCTTGACATTGCATTTATCTTCTTCAGGATTTAAAAAGAAAATGAACGCCAAGGGAGATGCAATGGCTGAAAATGTAAAAGAATTTACAGACGATAATTTCACTGACGAAGTAATTAACTCGGATTTGCCTGTTCTGGTAGACTTCTGGGCAGTATGGTGCATGCCCTGTAGAATGGTTGCTCCAGTTGTTGCTGAAATAGCGACTGAGTATGATGGAAAGCTGAAGGTAGGCAAACTTGATGTTGATGGTAACCCCGGAGTCGCTCAAAAGTATGGGATTCGCAGTATTCCCAGTCTTTTAATATTCAAAAATGGTGAAGTGGCTCAGATGTTGGTCGGGGCGGTACCGAAGCCCCAAATTACAGCAAAAGTGGATGCTGTAATCGGCTAATCTCCCTTTTATAGTTTTTAGAATGCCATCCTCAGGGTGGCATTTTTTTTACCCTCTACACCTAACCCAGTGTATATTGAATCGTTACCGGGGTGTCTGGTGGCTCCCGAGGAGCCCGGGCTGAGATCAAACCCTTTGAACCTTTTCTGGATCATGCCAGCGTAGGGAGAGCAATTGTATTG
>JABMOT010000210.1 GCA_013202385.1 Fidelibacterota bacterium | reverse complement strand
CTGAGACACGATTCAACAAAAATATTTCTGTATTTATATCGATTGAAAGGATGATTTAGTCATGACAAAACACGTTTATGTATTTGGGGGCGGAAAAGCTGACGGCGATGCGTCTCAGAAAAATCTACTAGGTGGCAAAGGTGCTAACCTGGCGGAGATGAGTGGACTCGGTATCCCAGTTCCGGCTGGATTTACGATCACAACTGATGTTTGCACAGAGTATAACAAAATTGGCCAGGAACAAACGGTGGCTTTGATTAAGGCTGAAGTAGAAGCAGCAGTCAAGCAGACTGAAGTCATAATGGGCGCAAAATTTTGCGATGAAGAAAATCCACTTTTACTCTCAGTGCGCTCTGGGGCCCGTGTATCTATGCCGGGCATGATGGACACAGTTTTGAATCTTGGATTAAATGACAGCGCTGTGATCGCTTTAGCAAAGAAATCTGGTAACGAGCGTTTTGCCTGGGATTCTTATCGTCGTTTCGTTCAGATGTATGGCGATGTTGTTCTGGGGATGAAACCAGAGTCAAAAGAAGACATCGATCCATTTGAAGGCATAATGGAAGCGCTTAAAGAGACGAGAGGTCTTGAGCTTGATACTCACTTTACGGTTGACGATCTAAAATATTTGGTTAAAGCGTTCAAAGCTGCTGTAACCAAGAAGACGGGTAGAGTTTTCCCAGACGATCCATGGGAGCAACTTTGGGGGGCAGTCATGGCTGTCTTTGATTCATGGGAAACACCTCGCGCAGTTTATTATCGCATGTTGAATAAAATCCCCGGTGATTGGGGAACCGCCGTAAATGTTCAGGCTATGGTCTTTGGTAATATGGGTGATGGCTCAGGCACTGGTGTTGCTTTTACCCGGGACGCTGGAACGGGTGAAGATGTTTTTAATGGTGAGTACCTGATAAATGCCCAAGGTGAAGAAGTGGTTGCTGGTGTACGTACACCCCAGCAAATCACCAAACTGGGATCAGAGCGCTGGGCTGTATTGGCCGGTGTATCTGAGGATGATCGGGCTAAGAATTTTCCTTCTCTCCAGGAGTTAATGCCTGAAATTTATAAAGAACTCGATGCTATCCAGAACAGACTGGAAGATCATTATACAGATATGCAGGATATTGAGTTCACCATGCAGGATGGTAAGCTTTGGATGCTCCAGACTCGCGGTGGAAAACGTACTGGTGCAGCCATGGTAAGAATTGCCATGGAAAAACTGGCAGCAGGTGAGATCGATGAAAAAGAAGCCCTCATGCGTGTTGAGCCAAACAAACTGGATGAACTTCTCCATCCCGTTTTTGACAAAGAAGCCATTGCCGCAGCAAAAGTACTGACCAAGGGTTTACCTGCATCACCGGGTGCCGCCACTGGTCAACTGGTTTTCTTTGCCGATGAAGCCGATAAATATGAAAACGCAATTTTGGCAAGAATTGAGACCTCTCCAGAGGATCTTGAAGGAATGAACATCGCCAATGGAATTTTAACAGCCCGCGGTGGAATGACTTCCCATGCCGCTGTTGTTGCCCGTGGAATGGGTAAATGTTGTGTTTCTGGCGCCGGTGAATTGAAAATTGATTATAAAGCCAGAACCCTGACTGTCAAGGGTGAAGTATTTCCAGAAGGTACCTGGGTTTCATTGAATGGATCAACAGGGGAGATCTATAGAGACAAAATCAAAACGATTGACCCTGAGGTTAGTGGTGATTTTGGGAAACTCATGGATCTCACCAACAAATTCACGAGAATGTACGTTCGTACCAATGCCGACACACCCAGGGAGAGCAGGATCGCTCGAGAATTTGGTGCCAAAGGTATTGGTCTCTGTCGAACCGAACATATGTTCTTTGAAGGTGACAAGATTGTTGCCATGCGCGAGATGATTCTTGCCGAAGATACTCCCGGCCGTGTTGCAGCACTGGAACGTCTATTACCAATTCAGCAGAAAGATTTTGAAGGAATTTTTGAAGCCATGCATGATTTGCCAGTAACTGTCCGTTTACTGGATCCACCTTTACATGAGTTTGTTCCCCACGATGAAAAAGGTCAGCAGGAAATGGCTGATGTTATGGGTGTCTCATTGAAGGTCATCAGAGAAAAAGTTGAGGACCTTGCAGAGTTCAATCCCATGTTGGGTCATCGTGGTTGTCGTTTGGGTAATACCTATCCAGAAATTACCGTGATGCAGACCAAAGCCATTATGGGTGCGGCCCTTGCCCTCAAGGCGAGAGGTATTGTGGCCATACCTGAGATTATGATCCCTCTTACAGGTACCCTGGCAGAGATGGAGCTTCAGGAAAAGATTGTCAGAGACACAATCAAAGTTCTTTTCGAAGAAAAAGGGGACAGCATCGATCACCTGGTCGGAACCATGATAGAAATTCCTCGCGCTGCCCTGACAGCAGACAAGATCGCCACCAGTGCAGAGTTCTTCTCCTTTGGAACCAACGATCTGACCCAAATGACCTTTGGTTATTCACGTGACGACGCTGGAAAATTCTTACCAGTTTATCTTGAAAAGGGACTCCTGAAGAATGATCCTTTCGAAGTTCTTGATCAAGAAGGTGTCGGTCAGCTCGTAGAAATGGCTTGCAAATTAGGCAAACAAACCCGTCCAAATATCAAGCTTGGAATCTGTGGCGAGCATGGTGGTGAGCCAAGCTCAGTTGAATTCTGTCATAGAGCCGGTCTGGATTATGTAAGTTGTTCACCCTACAGAGTTCCCATTGCAAGACTGGCTGCTGCACAGGCTGCTGCTCGCGAACTTTAGACTCTGTAGTTTCTTGATTTAATACACTGCCCTTTCAGATTTCTGAAGGGGCAGCTTTTATTTTCAAAATAGTTTGAAACACTTTTTCCGACTGAGTATCCCAATCTCTCCATTACAGCGATAATACCAGGCTGATATAAATATTAGATTTAGCCGCAGGTTTATTGATTATCTAAAAAACGAGGGCAGTAAAATTTTGGTATTTTCCATCCCCGGCAGAGATGGGGATCAATGAATGGGGGTTTGAAAAATGGCAATCAGGATTACTTTATTCAGGAGATGTGATGGCTTTCTGACAACGTTTCTCATTCATGTTCAAGGGTCATTGAATCTAATCCAAAGAGAGGTATGCATCGCTACCCGGAGTTAGCTATTTCAGATTTTAATGCGTAAGCAGGTTTATAGATAATAATATGTGGGCAATTGACGCCTATTTATAGCGGATGGTATATGAAGCTGATAGAAAAACCGAACTTTGAATCCCTAAAGCAATGGAAAATATTTGAACATATTCCTGACGCTGAGTTACTCCAAATTCATGCTAAACTTGAAGCTTGTCACTATGGCAAGGAAGAATCCATTATTCGCGAAGAATCAATAGGGGACCACATCTACATTCTCACATCTGGTAAGGTGAGAATTGAGAAAAAAGTGGGCGAAACTGGATCTGAGCTACTCGGATTTTATGATGAAGTGGGTGGCCTTTTTGGCGAGATGGCCCTGCTTGAAGATAAACCGCGTAGTGCTGCCATGATCGCTGATTCCGAATGTGAAGTGCTGGCAGTTTCAAAAGAAGATTTTTTAGAGCTGGTCCAATCAGTACCCCTATTTACGCTGGCTGTTGCAAAAAATATTTCACTATTCCTCAGAGAAACTGATGAGCGTCTCATCAATAAACTGAAAAAAGAGAACGATGAATTGCGTCATATGAATTACCTGATGCAAGAAGCTCAAGAAGAGCTTATCGGGAGAGAACGTTTGTCCCTCATCGGTCGAATGGCATCAACCATCTTGCATGACATGAAAAACCCAATGTCTACCATCGGCGGCTATGCTCAATTGATAAAAATGAAGAAAAATAGCGCAGAGCAATTGGCTAAATATGCCGATATTATTTCCAAGCAAGTCATCCAGTTTACCACAATGACTCAGGATCTGCTCTCATTCGCCCAGGGTGGGGAGCAGATGCGACTAAGATCCGTAGAGATGGCCGGATATCTGCTGGAGTGTTGCGATTCACTTGTTCTTAAGTTTGAGGAGCAGGGCATTATATTTGAAAAAGATCTGAATTTTAAAGGTGAAGCTCGAGTTGATAACGGTCGCTTTTTCAGAGTCCTGGAAAATATTGCGAATAACGCTCTCGATGTACTTGATGAGAATGGTCATTTTACAATTCATAGCATGGAAGTGGAAACGGGTATCCGAATTATTCTCGAAGATGATGGTCGCGGAATGTCAGACGAAGTTAAGGCCAATGCTTTTAAGGAATTTTATACCTTTGGAAAACGCAGGGGTACCGGTCTTGGTCTTGCTATTGTAAAACGAATTGTAGATGAACACGACGGTATCATCTCTATTGAAAGCGAGGAGGGTTTAGGTACGAGATTCATTATAGATCTGCCTGCTGTTGGCTACAACCTGCTTCCAAAAAGTAAACATCAAATTCCCATCCCATTTGATAACGCATAACTGTAATTCTTAATTTTTATGCGTGTTCTTGATCCCCCCCCGATTGAATTACTTCAAATATTAGAACCCTTTTCAGGTGTTCACCGCGATGAACTGGAAAAGATATCCAGCTTAATGCAGCGTCAGGTTTTCGAAGTAGGTGAGATGCTGATTGAGGAAGCCACAATTGGCACTCAATTTTTTGTGTTAATCGAGGGACATCTTGAAGTTGTGAAAAGAATCGAAGGTGATGAACTTGAAGTCCTCAACTTTATAAGTAAATCAGGTGAACTCTTCGGGGAAATGGCCCTTGTTGAGAACAAGGTTCGAAGTGCTGGCATCATTGCCAGGAAGACAAGCGAAGTTCTCGTCGTTGAGAAGGAGGGTTTCCTGCAGCTGGTGAACCATTTTCCCCAGTTCACTCTGGAAGTTGCCAGAAGTATATCAAATTATTTGCGGCGTACCGATAGCACCCTAATTGGATCACTTGAAGAGAAAAATCGTGAGTTGAGTAAAACGATTCAAGAGTTAAATGAAACACGCGAAGCCCTTGTTGAAAATGAACGTCTCTCAATTATCGGTAAGATGGCATCCACAATCCTCCATGATTTGAAGAACCCGATGACAACCATCGCTGGTTTCGCTCAACTCATTGGCTTAAAAGAGATGCCGTATGAGGAAATTGTTAAATACACCAAGATCATTACGCAGCAGGTAAACCAGTTCAACATTTTAGCCCAGGAACTACTGGCCTTTGCAAGCGGGACTTCGGCCCTGCAATTAGAAATCCTTAAATTTCCCGCCTGTATCCTGGAAGCGCTCACCAGTTTACAATTTAATTTGGCTCAACAAAAAATGGTGCTTACAACTGATATCCAAGGTCAGGCTTTGTTAAATATCGATCCGAACAGGTTTTATCGGGTCTTTGAAAATCTTGCCAATAATGCAAGTGAGGCAATGAGTGAAGGCGGCATTCTTAACATTTCTACAAGGCTGGTTGATGAACATCTTATTTTGGATGTATCTGACACCGGACATGGGATGGAGAAGGACGTTTTAGACAAGATTTTCGATGATTTTTTCACCTATAAAAAACATGCTGGAACCGGTCTGGGCTTGGCGATTGTAAAAAATATCGTCCAGGATCACCACGGCGAAATTACTGTTGTCAGTATTCCTGGAAAAGGTACTACCTTCACGATTAAGCTACCTATTGTGGGCGTTTGAATTACACGGTTTTTTTAAAGGGGACGGGGACGTACGAAGACCCAGCTCGTCGCACTGGAATCCTTGCTGGAAAATACATAATCAGCCATTCTAAATTTCTTTAAATCCTCGGGGTCATTTATGCGGTTCTGGATGATATAATCAGCCATGAGACCTCTCGCCCATTTTGCGAAAATGGCAATAATCTTCAATTCACCCTGCTCTTCTTCTTTAAAGTCAACATGAATCACTCTGGTTTTGAGGGCTTTGAAATTAACTGCCCGGGCATATTCTTTTGACGCGAGATTGACCAGGACGGGAGTGGGGTCCAATTTGAGATCTTTAATAAGCGAGTTGCTAATTCGATTGCCCCAAAACCGATAAATATCTGTGCCGCGATCTGTTGTAAGACGTGTTTTCATTTCCAGGCGATAGGGTTGAATCAAATCCAGGGGTCTCAAATACCCGTACAAACCGGATAGTATTCTGAGATGACTTTGAGCAAATTCCACTGCCTCGGCATCATAAGTATTAATTCGCATATGCCGATACACATCCCCGGTAAATGCATACAGAGCTTGTTTTGCGTTCGCCAGGTGGAAGGGCGGTTTGAAAGCTTTATAACGTGATATGTTTAAGGCGGCAAGATTATCGCTTATGGACATAAGCTCCATAAGCTCTGGCTTTTTGAGACGCTTTAAATATCGAACAAGTTTTTTACTCTGGCTAAGATGATCGGGTTGCGAAAACGACTCAATGGGAGCAGGATCTTCAAAGTTGACACTTTTTGCAGGTGAAATTATTGTAATCATGATCAGTTCTGCTTATGAAAATATTTTATTGATTATCAGGTTTCTATTATTGACACAGCAGCTGTACTTTTTCTACAGCGTCAGTTGCAGTTGGTGCATATCCATCCGCGCCAATAGCCTTTGAAAATTCACGACTTACCGGTGCACCCCCAATCAGAATTTTGGTCTGGCGTAAATCGGGATCTCCCCGAAAGCAATCAACGACTTCCTTCATATTATTCATCGTGGATGACAACAATGCTGAGAGACACACGACGGATGCACGATGGTGAGCCGCTGTTTCTAAAAATCGTTGAGCGGGGACATTCACACCTAAATCAATCACTTCAAATCCGGCTCCGATCAACATGATTCGAACCAGGTTTTTACCGATGTCGTGCATATCCCCTTTGACAGTCCCAATCACAACAGTCTGTTGTTTTAAAGCGGTTGAATCTTTAAGAAGATGTGGTTTTAGGAGATCGATGGCGGTTTGCATTGCCTGGGCAGACATGAGAACCTGGGGAAGAAACATTTCGTTGCGTTTGAAGCGCTCACCGACAATGGCCATGCCTGACAGCAGCTGATCGTCAAGAATGCTCTGGGCAGCCACCCCCTCATGGAGGAGTTGATTGACAGATTTTGAAATAGAATCAACGTTTCCCAGTAAAATAGCTTGTTGGATTGAATTGTCAGATACTGACATTTAAGTCAATTCCTTGTGGGCAACCGCGTACATGGCTCTCACATTCTCGGTTTTGCAATATGAAGCGACAACATTACTGGTACTTAAAATAAAACCACCCCCATGTCGGGCGGCCCTGATAAGATTACGGGTCGTGTTTTCCACAGCTGCTACCGTTCCGCTGGCCAAGAGATCAACATCAATATTTCCCATAAAAACAAGATCCCTCCCATATTCCTGCTTAAGGGCTGGGATATCCATATTGGCGTTGGGATCGCAAGATTGAAGTACGTCGATGTTGCAATCAATAAGATCAGGAATGATGGATCTTAAATCGCCATCAGAATGTAAAAATACAGGAACTCCGGTTTTTTTAATTTCAGAGACCATGCCTTTCAAGAGCGGCAAATAGTCACTCCTTAGGTAGTCGGGATCTACAAAAGTTCCGGTGTTAAACGCGAGATCATCGGCGATAAGAATACCATCAGCTCCTGCTTCCACGCTCATCAAAGCCAACTTAAGGTTAGTCTGGATTAGTTTTTCGAAATATGCATGCATGACTTTACGCGCCTGAATCGTCCACATCATGAAACGTTCAAAGCCCAAAAGTTCATATCCCAGATCAAATCCGGCATTGAGGGTTGCCAATACAAAGAAGTCAGTATCCGTTTTCCAGCGATGTATGAGAGACTTGTCGAACTTGCTAACGTCTGGTGCTTGCCAGGCTTCCAACTCCGCAGGAGTATTGGCAATGGGTGTTACGAGTTGGACGGTAGCATCGGGTGGTTGAGTATAGCAGGCGCCCCAGAAGTCGCTATAAATATCAGTTCTCCAGTCCTCGTGGATTCCAATCACTTCCACAGGAGGTCCCAAAACACGAGCACCAACAATATCTGCTCCCAAAAGCTGACGAACTTTCAGATGATTCTGAAAGGCGGCGTCTGATCCGATCTGGTAATCGGCGCCCAATAAAGCTTTGATAATGACATCAGTATATCCTCCACCAATTTCACCGATAGGGACCCGCGCCGTTTCCACGCGTTGAAGCGCTGAAATTACTTGCATTCTACCTGACATGCTGGCAAAGTAATAAAAAAGAATTCATGAGGTTAGGAGTTAGTTTCTGTTTTAGCTCTCTTTACATTAGAAGTAAGTTTAAAAATTGCTGAAACCTTTCCCTTAAAGCGGCATACAAAGAATTGCCAAAAATGGAGCACTACATGAATAAACAAATACTACGTGTCACCGCTTTACTACTGATTTTCTTGTTCATACCTGTAAATATGGATGCAAGCGATATCAGTATTGCCAGATCACTCAGCAATGCCTTTGCTGACATCTCGGAAAATGTTTCACCCTCAGTGGTGACCATCACCAGTGAACATGTCTACAAACACCCGGGAATGGAAAGCTTCCGTGACTACCAGGAAATGTTTCCGAAGCAACTCTGGCCATTCTTACCCGATGGCGACCGTGAAATGAAAAGCACGTCGCTGGGATCCGGAATCATAATCAGCCAGGACGGGTATATCATCACCAATAACCATGTTGTGGAAAAAGGGGAGAATATCAAGGTTCAACTCTCTGATAATAAAGAGTATGATGCAGAGATTATAGGCGCTGATCCCAAAACAGATGTGGCTCTGATCAAAATTGACACCCAAGGTCTCCGACCCATCAAAACAGCGGATTCTGATAAAATCCGGGTTGGTGAATTGGTTCTGGCTATCGGCAGTCCTTTTTCTGGCAGTCTTTCTCAAACCGTTACCCAGGGAATCATTAGCGCAACCGGTCGATCATCTGTGGGACTTAACGATTATGAGAACTTTATCCAGACCGATGCTGCCATCAACCCGGGTAATTCGGGTGGGGCATTGGTAAATCTGGATGGCGAACTTATCGGTATGAACTCTGCAATTGCCTCCCGTAGTGGTGGCAATCAAGGGATCGGTTTTGCCATCCCTATCAATTTAGTCAATCGGATTGTTGAGGATTTACGCTCCAATGGACGCGTTACCAGAGCGTGGTTGGGTGTATTTATTCAGCCCGTGGATGCCGATCTTGCGAAAACGTTGGGTATGGAAAATGCCATGGGTGCTTTGGTTCAGCAGGTCGTTGAGGATAGCCCAGCAGCTGATGCTGGTCTAAAACAGGGAGATGTGATTCTTGAATTCGATGGTCATGTGGTTGAGAATTCCAAAAAATTACCCATCCTTGTTTCAACCCAAAGACCAGATGAAAAGAAAAAGGTCAAGATTCTCAGGGCAGGAAAAAATCAAGTTGTCACAGTAAAATTAGGTGAATTACCTGAAGAAGCGATTGCCAGTGGACCGCCTGAAGCCGAGAAGTCTGATATTGGTTTTACAACTGAGACAGCCAGTGCAGATCGTTTAAGGGCATACAAGTTTCCCCAGGGAACGGAGGGAGTCCTGATTACTGCTGTCGATAGGGATAGTGAAGCCTTCAAAAAAAATATTCGCGAAGGGCATCTTATTCAGAAAATGGGTCCTAATGTGAGAACCCTTGAGGAAGTAAACACCAAACGTGACTTTGAAAAACAGTTGAAAAACTTTAAGCCTGGGGACACAATTCTTTTGTTGGTTCGACGGGATGCAGACAACACCTTTTTTGTCGCTCTTTCGCTGCCAAAATAGTCAGGCATATTTAGTGTCTAAAAAATAACGAATAATTTCTGCCACATCGTCAAGAGACCCTGATTCGCATATGTATATTGGGGTCTCTTTTTTTAACCCCCATTTCCAACGGTTTGTTAAATAAAGCAGCATAATCAAGCATATTTCACCATGAGCAGAAAGATGGGGATACCATTGACATGGCGAAAACGTGGCGATTATATTGCGCGGCTTTAAAAGGTCTGCGATGGAAGCATAGTTGCCAATGAAAAATGAAACAGGAATACATAGACTCATGATGAAGGAAGTATCCAGCAAAGAAGACTTTATTGCCCTGGAACACGACATGCTCAACTTTTGGGAGCAGGAAGATATTTTCAATAAACTGAGGGCTCAGAACGCTGGAAAACCCCGCTGGTCCTTTCTAGACGGTCCAATTACGGCCAATAATCCCATGGGTGTTCACCATGCTTGGGGACGAACCTATAAAGATATGTATCAACGTTTCCATGCCATGCTTGGGATGGAGCTCCGGTATCAGAATGGATTTGATTGCCAGGGTCTATGGGTTGAAGTAGAAGTCGAGAAAGAGCTCGGGTTCAAATCTAAAACGGATATAGAAGCTTACGGTATAGAAGCTTTTGTAAATAAATGCAAAGAACGGGTCCGTAAATTTTCAGCTGTTCAAACAGAACAGTCAAAACGGATGGGCTATTGGATGGATTGGGACAATTCCTATTTCACCATGTCCGATGAAAACAATTATACCATCTGGTCCTTTTTGAAGAAATGTTTTGAGCGTGGGTTCATTTACAAGGGTTATGATGTCATGCCCTGGTGTACTCGCTGTGGCTCAGCCCTTTCTGAACACGAAATTGCCACAGAAGGCTACAAAGAACTTACGCATACCTCCATATATTTAAAATTCCCCCTCAAGGATCGCCATGGGGAATCCCTACTGGTCTGGACCACCACACCCTGGACCTTGTCTTCAAATATTATGGCAGCAGTTCATCCAGATCTGGATTATGTCAAAGTCAGGCAAGGTGAAGATATCTACTATCTGGTGCAGGGTCGTCTCTCTGTTCTCCAGGGTGATTATGAAATCCTGGAAACGCTTAAGGGTAAGGACATGTTGGGTTGGGAATACCACGGCCCCTATGATGAGCTTCCGATACAAGCAGACATTCATCACGCAGTCATTTTTTGGGATGAAGTTTCTGAAACCGATGGTACTGGTATCGTTCACATCGCTCCTGGCTGTGGAAAAGAAGACAACGCCCTGGCTCGTGAACAAGGCTTTCAGGTGATAAAACCCATCGATGAATTTGGCAATTATTTACCAGGTTTCGGTGATTGGACCGGCAAAAATGTCATGGCCATTAGCGATGATGTTATCAATGATCTATCGCAAAAAGGACTGCGTTACAAACGTGAACCCATTACGCACCGCTATCCCTGTTGTTGGCGTCATGGTACCGAACTGGTTTTTCGACCTGTAGATGAATGGTTTATCCGCATGGACGAACTGCGAGGTGAGATAGCCGAGGTCACCAAACAGGTTGAGTGGATTCCTGCCTACGGTAAGGAACGGGAGCTTGATTGGCTCAAGAACATGCATGATTGGATGATCTCCAAAAAACGATACTGGGGATTGGCTTTACCGATCTGGACTTTTGAAGATGGATCTTTTTATGTGGTCGGTTCTGAAACAGAGCTTAAAGATTTGGCCGTGGAGGGTTGGGATCAATTTGAGGGGAACAGCCCGCACAAACCATGGATTGATCTGGTCAAAATTAAACATCCTGAGACTGGACTTATCGGGACTCGGGTCCCTGATGTGGGGAACCCCTGGCTTGATGCCGGCATTGTTCCATATTCCACCATGGACTACCGCAAGGATCCTGAATATTGGGAGAAGTGGTTCCCAGCAGATTTCATCGTCGAGTCCCTCCCCGGTCAATTCCGTAACTGGTTTTATGCCATCTTAGCCATGAGTACCGTCATGGAAAATCGACCCCCCATCAAAACCATCATGGGTCATGCCCTGGTGAAAGATGAAAATGGCGATGACATGCATAAATCAGCCGGGAATGCTATCTGGTTTGAGGATGCCGCTGAAAAGATGGGTGTGGATG
>JABMOT010000209.1 GCA_013202385.1 Fidelibacterota bacterium | reverse complement strand
TTACTAAAGCTGGGATGGCCCTTCTTGAGAATCATATGGAAATGGTCACCGGCAACATTGTAGACATGTGATAAGCCGTGGAAGATGCCACCATCAGGGGTTACATGGTTCAGAGCAATCACAGTTGTGATCAGTCCACCGACGATGAGCAAGATAACTTGTATAACATCAGTCCAGGCTACAGCTGACAAGCCACCCCAGATGGAGTAAGCAGCAGCAAAGAATGCCAATCCCAGGATTCCGTGAATGATATAATCGCCATTTCCGGAGCCCAGAATCGTATCCAGAGCTTTCGCCCCGAGAAACAGCACTGAAGTCAAATTAACAAAAATAAACAAACCAATCCAAAAAACGGCCAAAATGGTCTTGAGATTTTTGCTATAGCGCACTTCAACAAATTGAGGGATGGTATAAATACCCTTTTCAATAAATATTGGCAGAAAATATTTACCAACAATAAGTAAGGTAATGGCAGCCATCCATTCATAGGAGGCTATGGCCAAACCTAAGGAAAAGCCAGAACCGGACATTCCAATAAACTGCTCGGCAGAAATATTTGCGGCAATCAGAGAGGCGCCAATGGCCCACCAGGGTAACGATTTACCTGCCAGGAAATAATCCTCTGCATTTTTCTCATGCCCCTCTTTCGTCCTCGAGACCCATAATCCAACAGAGACTATGAGGATTGCGTAGGACGCAAAAACCAGATAATCAACAAATGAAAACTCCATGAATTAACCCTTTTTCTTTTGTTTAGACATTCAAACGTATCACATAACTATTGATCAATCAGTAAACCTAAAAATAAATGAACCCCAACTACCTATTGATCGCTGAAACTGCCAGGTTCAGGGACAAAAACCAAGCCATAATTATGATTCCATTTTTTTCAACGATTCCGAGCTATTCCAGAGCGCTTTTTTTATCATTTTCATAATGTGCATTATCATTATGAATGGTTCACCACGACTGAGTTACTCCAGGGATAGGATTTGCCTGGCACCATTCAATCGAAAGTGGAGCAGGGAGAGTGAATCTTCTCCAAACAGGATCTCCATACGTGCTGTGTATTCTGCCAGATCAGCATGATGTACATAGGCCTGTATCGTTCCTGCAAATCCACCTCCATGCACTCGCGCAACCCCACGCCCCTTTTGCTCAAAGAAAAGTTGGGAGACGCCCAATGCTAAAGCAAGTCCCTGCTCTTTACCTGCACTCATCGGCGGGATGGCATTCTGAAGAATATTCTGAGAAGATGCGCCACTGGCTGAAACGGCAGCAAGAAAAGCTGAAAAATCGTCCGACTCCAAGGCTGTAGACATCTGATCTACCCGAGCATTCTCCTGAAAGAAATGCAATGCTCTGAGGATGGGCCGGTCTCCCAATTTAGATCGGATTTCAGGCATCTTTTCAAGGAAGGTCTCCTCGCTTGTCTCTCCCAGCTGGGAAGCGCCCAATTCATTTGCCACCAACCGCATTTCTGCAGGAATTGATGCATAGGCTGGCGTGAGATCAGCATGGCTGCTCCCAGTGTTGACCACCACCAGACGATAGTCTGTCGTTTCCAGATTGAATCCCATTTTATAGAGGTCGAGATGATCTGGATCGCCAAAGTCAATTTTCAAAATTCCGCCCACAGCCGAAGCAGTCTGATCCATTAAGCCGCAGGGCTTGCCAAAATAGGTATTTTCAGAGAATTGGCCGATCATTGCGATCTTTTCTGCTGAGAATGCATTTGAGTTGTACAGGCCATTCAGGATGGTTCCGATCAAAACTTCAAAGCTGGCGGAAGAGGATAACCCCGAACCAACACCGACATTACTTGTGATTCTAGCGGAAAAACCACCCAGATTTCCCCCTGATTCTGCAATGCCAGCCAAAACACCGCGAACGAGTGCGTTCGTATTTCCCCGTTCTTCTCGTCGAGGCTTCAAATCAGAAATATCAATGCTAAATTGCCTGTCAAAACCCACTGAATCAATTACGACTTTGTGGTCCGAGCGTTTGCTCACTGCAGCAAGTGCATCTTCTCGAACCGTAGCACACAACACTTTCCCTTGATTATGATCAGTGTGATTCCCTCCTAATTCAGTCCTACCCGGGGCACTATATAGCTGACTTGCCTCAAATTCACAGGTCGCCAGAAGATCAACTATCCGTTTAATGGCTTGATGCTCAGGTGACGCGGCACCATAAGCATCCAGAAAAGCCTCAGTTTGATTCTGCTCCTTAATGAGGGCCATAATTTGAGAATTTGTGGGTGATACCATTTTTGACTCCGGCTATAGAGGATAGATTTCGGGCAATGCTACCCGGCGCTGGGCTGCAATTTCAGGGGTTAGATCTCGTTGAGCATCTTCCGGGGCCACCCAGGATGGTTCAGTATCCTGGGCTGATACGATCATCCTCTCCCCTGTGTGGGGAGTGAAACGTCTGTATGGTTTATCACCTGGTGGGAACATTTATTCAAAACCTATTCCTGTATTCCAAATTTGAAGCTAATTGTGTGTTTATAAATCTCCTCTGGATTTAATAGAGCAGATGGGAACGATGGTTCGTTAGGGGCGTTTGGAAATTCCTGAGGTTCAAGACAAACAGCATTGTGCTTTTTAAACCTCATTCCCCCTCTCCCTGAGACACTTTCGTTCAGAAAATTTGATGAATACATTTGAATACCCGGTGCATTTGAGAACACCTCAAGCATTCTACCGCTGTCTGGGTGATATACAGATGCCATTGGTTTAGTCCAGTCTGATTGTTTATTTACGACAAAGCAGTGATCATATCCAGCTGCAATTTTGAGCTGCTCGTCATTCATCCTGAGACCGTGGCCGATTAATTTTTCTAAACGGAAGTCGAATGCTGTATTCTCAACAGAAGTCTTTCCCCCCGTTGGTATTAAATCTGGCTTCAATGGCAAGTATTTATCAGCCCTAATAGTTAAGATATGATCACCAATTGTTGACTCATGATCATCTGACAAATTGAAATAAGGATGCATTGTGAGACTGACCACCGTCTTTTTATCAGTGCTGGCTTCAAAATCAATTATAAGCTCGTTTGAATCCTTCAGGGTATAAGTGATTTGAATATTCAATGCTCCAGGGAATCCCTGATCACCATCTGGACTGACATGCTGAAGTTTCAATTGGGAAATCGGTGCTTTGCTATCGATTGAGGCATTCCACAACACACTGTTAAACCCAGCGGATCCACCGTGTAAACAATTCAGACCCTCATTTTGATCGAGCTGAAAAGCTTTATTATCCATTTGGATGATCCCACCAGCAATGCGATTTGCGAAGCGCCCCACAATGGCACCCATCTTGGCCGTATCGTTTAGATAACTTTGAAGATCGTCATAACCCAAGGTGATGTCTGAGAAATATCCATACCGATTGGGCGTCCGAATGCATCGAATTATGGCTCCATAATTCAAAATCCCGACTGACACACCATTTGCATTTGTAAGGGTAAATTCATAGACCTCCCGACCATCAGGAAATGTACCGAAGGGCTGGCGTATGATCTTATTCAACATCGATTAATTTATTGGGAGTATAAGATTTGTGAAGCTTTAATGTTCAATCCCAGGTATACCAGAAAAGACTACATAAATGCTCTCAAGATTTCCCTGTTTTATTTCAGAAAGAGCATCTTGATGGTCCGCCCTACCCGCCTTGTTTCGCTGTTTGTGGGATTCATAACCTGCAGTCTGGCAAGATACATTCCCGTGGCAACCTGAAGTCCAGCATCGTTCCTACCATTCCAGACCGATTCGTGCCATCCTGGAGTGATTTCCTTGGATATGAGCGTTCGGACCCTTTTTCCCTGAATATCATAAACGCTAAGATTAATGCTCGATAATTCCGGTACCCCAAAGCGCAAGGTTGTAGTCGGATTGAAAGGATTAGGAAAATTCTGTTTTAGTTCGAAGCCCCGTGGTAGGATGTCTAATGCATCATCAACTCCGCTGGGTGTGAGGAATAAATAATCCATGACCTCTGCCATGACCCCGTTTCGAGTGCCAGTCGGGTACACAGTCTCAAATGGGAAGCCCAGAAAGACCAATTTTCCTGCAGTCGTTCCATTGGGGAAAAATCCTTCATAGCTCACTCCCGCGATGTTGTGGGTGGTCACATTCTGATAGCGGGCAATATTCTCGCTGCCATTACTTGCGATCAAGGCATCCGGGTATTTTACATCAAAGGTACCCTGGGTTCCGTTGTCATACAAGATGGTGCCCGCTGTAGCGAGCAGGCTGCCCGAAATTCCTTCAGCTGAGTAATAAACAGCTGATATGCCACCAGGTGCATCAGCTGAGTAGCTTGCTTTTAAATAATTATGAATAAAACCCTTATCAGTGGCTGAACCACGATAATCCAGATCCCAGGCGATCTCTGCACCTGAGACAAAAAGACGTCCCCCCTGATTGAGATAATTTGACACCAGATTCTGCTCGCTGTTGGAGAAGGTCTCGTCAACCGTAGACTCCTCACCCAGGATATAATCAACAACCAAATAATCATCCAGATCAACCAGGCCAGTCACTACCGCATCATTGGTGGCTGACTCGAAAGGGATATCATTTTCAAGCAGTGCTTGACCGTGCTGGCGAATAAAGTCATAGGTGTTCCCGGCAGAGCTGCGATCAAAGCCATTGACTATTAACACCTTGGAATCACCCAAACCTGACGGCAACAGAGCCAGGACTTCGGATTCGCTGGAGCTTCCCGACAAATTTTCAGCAATCAGCTTAAAGTAGAGGATGGCATCAGGTGCGAGGCCAGCAAGTGTATAGCTATTTGAGGCTAGCGTGATGGATTCGCCAAAGGTGAGTGCATCCGTGCTGGTGAGTAATTGATAGTGCAAAATATTTGCATCACTCGCGATAAAAATGGTCGCCTCTCCAGGATTTTCTGAAAATGCCCCGAAGGAACTTGGTCGTGTTGGAAGACTACCATCTGGAATATAAGTGGGTTGCTGCATGGGACCCGATTCATCGCTCAAAAGCGTATACTGCACAGGACTCTGTAACACCGAACGTGTGGAAACGGGTGCGCCATCTACAGTCACTTTCGCATCCATTAGTCTTACACCATGACTATAGTCCACATAAGAATTTGAATGAATATTTGTCAAGGGCTGAATGGGGCTGCCATTCAACTGATGCCAACCATAAATGCAGACATGACCTGGTCGAGTAGGATCGATGATCAGATTACTCAGAACCAGATCTTTTTTGGTACCGCCAATAAGTTGACCCAGGGTAGCGCCAGCGCTGTTGAGTTGGCTCTCGATAGCACTGTTGTGTTGAATGAATTTTGGGACCCCTTCGTTCTCATTTCCTACAGGGGCATAAGTAACTGGAGCTAACTGGACCTCAGAATTGGTATAGATATGATCTACGAGTTTCCTAGTTGGCATGGACATGCCATAAAAATCTGCTACACGTTGCGCCGTGATGGGACCCATGGGTATGCGACAATAATTGCTATCTACACCAATGGACAGGTAATCAGGAAGGACTCCATAGTTTACAGCGTGCGAATTCCCCGCTGCATCTTGAAAAGTCGCGTCAATATTGATGAGCTGTCTCAGGAAATAGGGCACGTTCCCAGTATATAATTGATTGAGAATGGCATTTTCACGATCAATAAAACTCATGCTAGTGACTGAATTCATGAATTGGGATCCATTCACAGCATCGCCTCGTCGAAGTGGTATCTGGTAGCTATTTCTTCCTAGAATACCTGACTGGATCAACGCTGTGTAAGCTCTTTCTCCGTAATAAATATATCCATCATTCTCCTTGTCTGTACCGGAAACCATTGTGTGAATAAAGCCATTTCGCTCTACCTGAACCGTATGCAAAATCACCTGATCCGGATTCTTTTTTAAGATAATTTCGATCCGACCATCCAGAGCGGTATGTCTAATGAATGAATCATCTTCTTCGGTTACGAACGAAAAATAGCCTGCTAAATATTGTTGCATTATCCGGCTTCGATACCAGGTACCCCCAGTGGCTGAAACAATGGGTTGGCCGTTGTATAATGCGACACTGTCGTTGTAGGCAATCACAGACAGAAACCGGTCAGGTGATCCGTTGAGCCAATTGATAAACTGGTCACCATAGCTATGCTCATAGCCATAATTGCTATCGAGAAAACAAATTCGCTTGATATAATCTGGAATATCGCTGACCCCATCCAGATAGGAGAAAATGAATCTTCCGCCACCACTATGGCTGCTGAGAATGATAAATGGGTCATACTGATCAAAGCAGGCCAGCAAATATTCAACGGTGCCCCGGATGATATCCTCGTAATTCGGATAGCTCGCTTTCCAGGCAGGCCAGCTCAGCTGGGTTGCTTCGAGGTACACAGTGACAAGGTTATAATCTTGAATGTGTTGACGCAAAAATCGTGTCTGGGCTCCGATATGTTGAATATTGTAATGCCAATCTTCACCAGCTTCCAGATTTTTTCCCACTGTATGTTCAATCGTATTGCCGTTAGGCAGAGCAAATAGTGCCAATCCAACGGGTAGGTCTGTCCTGAATGAGTCGAGGGCGGCTGCATTGATGTGGATAGTCATTTCCTGATTGAGTCGAAAGGTGACGACTTGTTCATCGAAAAATGGACTGGTCGAAAACCCCGATAAAGGTGTCAGATTCTGGCAAAATGCAATTGAACTCATCAATCCTAATATTGCTATTCCGCGGCTGGAAAGAGCTGCTAGTCGTGATAACCATAAATTGTTCATATCAGAAATCCTTGCCTTCAGTTAAATCAACTATACCATCTCATACCCTGATGGAAGGAAGATAGTAAATTTCAGCTCCAAAGATGTATGGTTTCCCAGGGGTGCAATATCGGTTAACGCTTATGCTGTGACTAATCGCCTGGTTAAGAGTCGGTAAAATTGCCTGAAACGACATCTCCGATCCTTAGGTAGCAGCATGAATGCCACTACCCTCATGCGTAGGATTCTGCTCGTACTTAATTTTTGGCAGCAAAAATGACTTCCCTGGTTACAACAGCTTTTGCACCCGGCTCAACCCCCTTAGCAACGAATCGTTGATTAGTAATATTTTGAGAGAAAGCTGAACCGGGCTGCAGGGAAGTCACGTCAGCGATCGATACTCGTCGCCTTTATGTTTGGCGTTAGTATGACCTGCCTTAACAGAATAATGAGGACTCCCATGTTTCGCTCTTGAAGGCTGTTTGTATCCATTGTCATGAACATACAGGAAGCCTCCAGATGGCGGCTTCCTGTATGCCATACCTGGCTAGTTCCTATTATTCGGGTTACTCCAGCTTGAGCACTTTCCGATTAAAGTGAAAACGCTCACCTGATTCTAATGCCTTTACCCGGTAGGATATGACATAAACACCTGTTGCAGCCTTTTTACCCGCTGAGTTGGTTCCGTTCCAAAGTAAAGTATGCCGACCAGCAGGATAGTTATCGTGGCACAACGTGCGAACTTCGCGTCCTCGGATATCATAGATAGTAATAATGATTTCGGCTGATTCCGGCAAGGCAAGCGGCACTGTTATCTGTGGGTTAAACGGATTGGGATACAGGTTCCCAAAACTGAAGCTATCCGGTATGCGATCCCACTCAGTTTCGTCCAGGATAATGCTTACTGAATCCAACAGAGTCTTCGCCCCCTGATAGGACACATCATAGAGATAATAGATGTATGTCATCTCCAGATTGAGATCCTCATCTATGAATTCATACGCACTCATCTCATTGGTGCTACCCTGGCCCCCCAAGCCCTCATGTGTGAGATAGGATGCGATTTGAAATCGTACATCATCCTGAGCACCGTCGAAGGATGGTAGACCCATTTTTTGGCTGTGCCGTTCAAGGATAAATCCCAGGTTCTCGATCTCGCTATCGGTGATCCATTTCAACGATACGGTCTTTAACTCCTGTTTGGCACTGAATTCACTCAGTTCTACAGGTAGACTATTATCGCCCTCCTGGGTGGCAACACTATATTCACTAAAGCTGGAATTGCCGACAATACTGAAGGTCTTTGCAGCAGTGTTGTGGCTGAATTCAGAGGACACATCCTCCCACTCTGAACAACCGCTGCTTCTCTTGATCAGGCGGATCAGCTCAGGACTTTCGATGCCTCCGACCTGGCTGTAATCAAAGACCAGATTAGCCGTCACCGTACCAACTGAATGGACGCCCCAGATGATATCTGCGCGCTTTACAATACCAGCTGGCCAGGAGCCTACATCAGCCGCCAAGACGGCTCCAAGACCAGACACATGCTGATAAAGATTGAGAAAGTTTGAGGTATTAGGTGTTGAGGTGATCGTCGCCCGAAAACACTGCCCAACGCTCCCAAGCGTGGTTGGTGA
>JABMOT010000208.1 GCA_013202385.1 Fidelibacterota bacterium | reverse complement strand
GGTCAAAGATGCCTCAACCAGCGTTCGCAGTGTGGATTTTGAGGAAATCCGCTCGGATCCCGTCGGCGCCTATGATATCCTCAGTATGATGCAATCCTTGCCCTCTGTTGTCTCCGGGGCAGATCAATCCAATGAAATCATTGTCCGCGGTGGCTCACCGGGTGAGAACCTGTTCGTTATGGATCATCTGGATATTCCCTACCCAGTTCATTATCCGCAACAAGGTGCTGGAGGGGGTCCTGTGACCATGGTGAATACGGATTTTATAGAAAAAATCGATTTTTTTGCTGGCTCCTTCCCCGCCCGTTATGGTGACAAACTCTCATCCGTAATGGATGTGAGTGTCCGAGAAGGCAGTCGGGAAAGCAGAGAAGCCAAGCTCAGTTTTGATATGGCTGGGTTTGGGGCAACTTTTGAAGGCCCCATGAATGAGCAAAGCTCCTATCTCTTTTCCATCAAAAGATCTTTCCTCGATTTTGTTATTCAACAGAGCGGACTCATGGCCATTCCAAAATATTGGACTTTCCAGGGCAAACTGGCCTATGATCTCAGTCCTAGTGAAAAGGTCTACGTAAACTATCTGGGAGGTATTGATGCCATTGATATTGTCGGTGAAGACAGTCCCCAGAATCGGGGTGCGGAAAATGTGGCGTATAATAGTCAGCAGCACACACTGGGGGTGACCTACAAAAATCTCTTCTCAAAAAAGGGCTGGTTTATTTCCTCTCTGGCCCAGAATCTGGTAGAAATGCGTGTGAATGTCTACACTGTCGAGGCAGGAGGATCTCATGAAACCTACCATAAGGGTACTACTACCGAAAAGGAAACCATTCTAAAGTCTGATATGGTCTACAAGTTTACACCCAGTTTTGAGCTCTCAGGAGGACTCAAGCTTGTAAACGCCCCCGACACATGGGAATTTCAAAACAACAGCCGGGAAATAATCCTGTATGGATATTCCCACGATACGACCAGTAGTCCCATTCAAACCATTTCAGAGGAACTTTTCTATAATGAATATTTCGGGGACAGCAGTGCCATCATTGAACCCTACACGATATTGGAAGCTTCTGAGAACCTGGATACGCTAATCAATCATACATTCAGGTATATGGGAGTCCATGGACAGGTGAGGTGGAAACCGACCCCCCTCACTGAGTTATCTCTGGGATTAAGAGCAGAGTACAATGCTTATCTTGAAAAAAGCAACCTCTCCCCCCGGCTGGCTCTTTCTCAACAAATCTTCCATAACCTGAAATTAAACCTGGCCATGGGTCGCTATTTTCAGGCACCCTTTTATGCCCTTCTGATGTCTGAGGGAAAGAAAGGCAGGGATCTCGATTTCTATCATGCCGATCAGATTGCTTTGGGAGTGGAATTTATCCCCAGAGAGGATATCCGTATGACCATGGAAATCTATAACAAAAAATATGTGGATATGCCCATTCAAGCCATTTTTGCAGACACCCTGGGTCGCGATAGTCTGGATCGATATGACAATCTTGGTGCTGGGCGATCTCAGGGATTTGAACTCTTTATCCAGAAAAAATTCTCAGATAACTGGCATGGATCTTTCAGCTACAGCCATTCTATTTCGGAGGGCGTGGATCCAAGACAGGAAGAAACCGTGTATTACCCATGGGATTATGATTATCGAGATGTGGTCAGTTTTGTCGCTGGCTATAAGATTCGCTATATGGACTATGATTGGTACAATCGTTACAAAAAGACCATATTTGCCGCTACAACCTCCTGGCTACCTATGGCTCCAGCTGATGAATTTGAAATGAGCGTGAGAATCAGACATGTGGGCGGCAAGCCATATACTCCCAAGATTTACGATCACAACACCAGAAGATGGTATGTGAATACTCAATCCTACAATACAGATCGTCTGGATAACTATCTCAGGTTCGATATCATGCTGCTGCAACGCTTTTATTTTGAGCGGATGAATCTGGTTGCCTTTTGGGATATTATGAATGTCTTCAATCGCGACAATCCTTGGGATTATGTCTACAAGGAGGATGGGACCAAAGATATTGCTCTTCAGTTTAAAACATTTCCAATTGGTGGCATCACTTTGGAGTTTTAGGCAGAGATTTTTCGCCACAGATCTTCACGGATCAAGCACAGATAGAATTTGATCTTTGTTTTTTTTACAGGAGTATCACTGCTGCAAAAGCTCGCACCGCTTGCAGTGGATGATGTTTTTTGGATGTTTACTGTTCCTTGCTATCAACTCCTTTAAACCAACTGCATCCCTATGTTCGGGACCCATATGTTGCCGAGAGATTGTTTATATCGATCATTGCGAATCTCGAAGAACCGTGACAATCTTTAGATTTGTGACAAGACTTCTGGGATCGCCGCGCTTCGCTCACGTTTGCGCTCCGAGCTACGACTGGCAAGCGCGAAGACATGTAACGCGCATTCTGAAATGCAAAGTGTATTGCCACATCAGATGCAGCAGACACGGATTAAAATCAAGACCAAAGGAGAGGATTGGGTTATTAATGTAGGCGGAAACAACCCCTAGTGTCACTCCTTTTGAATTTGTATCTGCGTACATCCGTATGCACCTGTGGCAATAATCTTTTTTTTAGCTCCAAAAATAGTGTACAATATTTTTTGCATCCAGGCGTCTGTAAGAGTAAGATGCAAAATGCCATTGCCATATCGACACCAAGAATAATGAAGCTACGTAATCAAAAAATTGCAGCCATTGTCACCGAGGCACGTTCGTGGTTGCTTGAATCTGTCATTTCGCGGGTACCTCATTACGAAGATGCCGAAGATATCGTTCAGGATGTTCTGAGTCAGTTTACTGGGTCCTATGATCAAATCAGAGACCTTGAGACAAGCTCAGCCTGGCTATATCGTGCGACCAGGAATAAAATCAGTGATTTCTATCGAAAACGCTCGAGAACTATTGAGGGCAGCCATTCGAGAACCCAGGATGATCCTAACAATGGATCCTTTCTCCTGGAGGAAATCCTGGCAGACACGGAGCCAACTCCTGAGCGAAACCACGATTTAGAATTCCTGGAACAGCGTCTTGAAGCAGCAATTGAGTCTCTGCCAGATTTACAGCGCGAAGTATTTATCTGGCACGAAATAGAAGGTCTAAGCTTCAAGGAAATTGGTGAGATAACGGGCGAACCTCAAAACACGCTCCTCTCTCGCAAACGGTATGCAGTACTGGCATTGCGTGAAAAACTCAAAGACATATATAATAAGTAGAAAGGATTTACCATGTATAAGAATAAACCGGCAAAATTTATCGGAATGGGATTTTTAATCATCTTAGCTATTTTTGCTTTCGGCAGCATTACCATGCTGCTCTGGAATTGGCTCATACCAACACTCTTTAGCGGTCCTGTTATAACATACTGGCAAGCTATGGGTCTGCTATTGCTTTCTAAACTCCTGTTTTCAGGAAGTTCAGGTCGGCACCATTCCAAACACCATTCACGCCATCACCATAGATGTCAGGGCGATTGGAAATCAAATCTGCGGGAACGGATTGAAATCGATCCGGCAAGAGCTGAACCAGAAGCAGAAAAAGAATAAATTGACTCCTAAAGGGAATTTGAATATGAAATTATCAGTCCGACGGGCAGGACTTGCATTTATGCTAGTCGTCGCCAGCCTTGGAATCCTTGCCTGTGGCTCACATTATGCCCATCATGGCAATCATCAAGACCGCATCCTTAAAAAAGCCAGTAAAAGTCTCGACCTTAACACGTCGCAACAGGCACATCTAAAAGAAGTTCTGGAAACCATGAGCATCTTGAAGGAGGATTTAAAATCTAATCACGCTGCGATGAGCATACCCTTGAAAGCTAACCTTGCTCAACGTGACATGAATCTTGATGAATTGAACGGTCAATTCGACAAACTGGAAATGGAGCTAAGCGAGTTCAGAAAGGCTTTTTTGGTCAATTACGCAGAATTCCATGCCAGCCTAAATGATGACCAGCGAGCGAAAGTAGTCACTCTATTAGAAAAGCTGGAAAAACGACACAGAGATTAACTTGCTCCAAAGTGTTAAACAGAAAGAGGCTGTCCCAAAAGGGTAGCCTCTTTTTTTGTTTAATAATGCGCTTGTGATCACATAAATACTTGCATATATAGCTGTTAATATTATAGTTGTATATGAAGAAGACATTGCATCCCAAAGTAAGTTTCAAAGCCAACGAACAGCACCAATCACAACTTTTCCCCTCCAGCCTGGCTGAATGGATACCTGAGAACCATCTGGTTTGGATAGTTAGCTCAGTTATCGATAAGATGGAGCTGGATTCTGTCCTGAACACCTATCCGGGAGGTGGTGCACCCAGCTATCATCCCAAGATGATGCTGAAGGTG
>JABMOT010000207.1 GCA_013202385.1 Fidelibacterota bacterium | reverse complement strand
TGCACCTGAATGGTTTACCGCGATTGCACCACCCCGTCTTTTACTCAGATAAATTCGCGAAGGCGACTGATGATGCCTTTTATGTGAGCATTGAAGCGGAAGATAAAAGTTTTGATGAAGCAAAGATTCAGGCCTTCCTGACCTCCATTGGCGGTGTGGATGTTGAGCTTGTGGCTGGCGAGTAGGAGACGACAGATGAAGAAAGCCGAAAGACTTACTCGCATTGTAGTTTCGCTGGGAATGGTTTTTATCATTGCATCCTGTGGTCGTGGTAATTTTTCTGAAAAGCCACCCATCCACTTGAACCCAAACATGGATTCACAGGGTAAGTATAAAGCGCAGTCTGAAAGTAACTTTTTTGTCGATGGCGCCAGCATGCGGACACCGGTTGAGGGCACGGTCGCGCGCGGTGAATTGCGGGAAGATGATGCCTATTACCACGGAAAAGACGCAGCCGGTAATTTTATCCCAAAAGCCCCCATGGCCTTTACGGACGATATGGTTCAGCGAGGCAAAGAGCGTTTTAATATCTACTGTGTGGCCTGCCATGGTGTTAATGCAGATGGTAAGGGTAAAATTTTATTCTATAAATACCCAATCCCACCGGCGGACTTTTTCAATGAGCGAATCAAGAACCTGAATGATGGTCACATGTTCAATGCCATCAGTGAAGGCTGGATGAATATGCCCTCTCTCAAGGCCCAGGTGTCAGTGAAAGATCGCTGGGCGATTATCAGCTACATCCGGTCACTTCAACAGAATTAAAAGGTTTTTAGGCTACTATGAAATTTGACAAGACATCATTTGCGCTATTAGAGACGGAACCCTTTGCCAAAAAAGCCTTGATTGTTGGCGCCATTGGTGTGCTGCTTTCAGTTGCAGGTGCTTTTATGGATAAAGCCACCTTTTTTCAGTCCTATCTCGTCGCCTTTACGTTTTTTACCACAGTGGCTCTGGGTGGTTTGTTTTTCATCCTGATTCATCATGTCACAGGCGCCTACTGGGGCGTGGTCATGCGTCGAGTGGCTGAAAACCTGGCCTATACCTTACCCCTTATGGGTTTATTGATGCTGCCCCTCTTCTTTGGGATGCACGACTTGTTTCATTGGTCACACGAAGAAGCAGTGGCTCATGACACGATTCTGCAATGGAAAGCCCCTTATCTCAATACCACGTTTTTCATCATCCGCAGTGTCTTGATATTTGTGATTTGGAGTTGGCTTGCACACGGACTTCGGAAACTTTCGTTGGCTCAAGATGCTGGGAATGTAGAAAGTCTTGGAAAAATGCGCCGCAAGGCGGCTGGTGGCATCGTTTTATTTGCCCTCACGGTAACGGTGTTTGCCTTTGATTGGCTTATGAGTCTTGATCCGCACTGGTATTCAACCATTTTTGGTGTGTATGTGTTCTCAGGTGGCTTTTTGGCAGGTCTGGCCCTGCTTTCTATTCTTGCAATTCTGCTCCGCAATAGAGGTGCTGGCGAAATTATTACGGCAGAACACACCCATGATTTTGGTAAGTTCCTCTTTGCATTTACAGCCTGGTGGGCCTATATCGGAGGAGCCCAATACTTTTTGATCTGGTATGGTAATATTCCAGAAGAAACGATCTATTTCTTACAGAGATGGGAACACGGCTGGAAGGGTGTGAGTCTTTTTCTTGTGCTGTTTCACTTCATTATCCCCTTCATCGTTCTGGCTTTTCGTGCCTCCAAGCGTGTGCCGGTTCTTATTGTCCCAATAGCTGGATTGATGCTCTTCAATCACTATGTGGATCACTTCTGGATGATAAGTCCCTCTTTCAATGATCACCACTTTCAAATCTCGTGGATGCATCTCACGACCTTCCTTGGAATCGGCGGTCTCTTTGTCTGGTGGCTAATCAAAAAAATGGGCTCTGACCCAATCATTCCCGTTGGAGATCCAAAACTCCAGAAATCCATCGAACATACGGTTCGCTAGAGCTCCCCTAAAGAATTTATTAAACGCGCAACCCTTGTTGCGTCAAGCTGAGCGGAGTCAAATCATCTGAATCTCCAGCACTGTTTCAATTACCCCCAGGCTTTTAGCCTGGGGGTAACGACACGAATAATCTTGATCCTCCTTATCAAATCAACGAGGACCCCCGAACAGAGTCAAATCACTTCACCGACGTTCAGGGTAACGGCTTAAGGCAGGCCTTATCTTTTTACTGACCGACTTTGTAAACCCGGCTTAACTTCTTGTCATGATCGCATTAGATATCAAAACACATTGGCCGGACATCCGTCAACACTTCAAGCGCAGTTTTTCCACCAATTTTCATGTGGCCATAGCATCCATTGATTCACAGGGTCTACCCGTCAATACACCCATTGGAAGTCTTTTTCTTTATCGGGATTGCCGCGGTATTTATTATGAAAAATATCCTTCGACCTTACCTGGAAACGTAGCTGCCCACCCTGAAATTTGTGTTCTGGCCGTAAACAGTGGCGTCTGGTTTTGGTTGCGCTCCCTTTTACAGAATCGCTTCTATGCTTATCCAGGGATTCGCCTGCATGGAATACTGGGAATATCACGAAAACCAAGCGAGCTAGAAAAGAAACGGCTAAAACGACGCATGCGCGCGACGCGTTTCCTGCCCGGGAATAAATCCCTCTGGGGGGATATGGACAGTGTTCGCGAAATCCAGTTCACGCGTGCTGAATCGGTCCAATTGGGAAGTATGAGCAGTAGACTCAACACTAAACAGTATCACAAAAACGGGATTTCAAGTCTCTTAAACAAGGAAACAAAACGTGAACAAACTTAACATCCTCTGGACAACTGATAACAAAGAAACGGTCATCAGCATGCTCTCTATGTATGCAATCAATTCAAAAGCTCAGGGCTGGTGGGAGCAGGTCAACCTGATCATCTGGGGACCTTCGGCAAAACTGGTGGCCGAAGATGCGGAAATTCAAACGCTGGTTAAGGAAATGCTGGAGCATGGAATCACGGTTGAGGCTTGTAAGGCCTGTAGCGAATTGCTCTGTGTTACCGCAGCACTTTCAAGCCAGGGAATTGATGTGAAATATATGGGGCAGGCACTGACAGCTTATCTTAAATCAGACGATAAACTATTGACCCTATAGAAATAAAACGGAATTATCAAAAGGGCTTTTGGCGGTCATACAATGGACATTAAAAAGATAAAAGTAATTGGTTTTGATGCTGACGATACGCTCTGGATCAACGAACCTCATTATCAAAAAACAGAAGCATCGTTCTGCAGGCTCCTTTCAGACTTTCTCCCCCAAAAAGAGCTCTCGGAAGCATTATTTAAAACGGAAATGCAAAACCTGGCTCTGTATGGCTATGGCGGAAAAAGTTTTTTGCTCTCTATGATCGAAACCGCCCAGCGCATAAGCAAAAACCGAGTCGATAATCAAACCCTGGCTCAGATAATCGTTCTGGGAAAGACCTTGCTGGATCAACCCGTTGATCTGCTGGATGGCGTCAAAGAGACGCTGGAAAAACTTGGCTCAAGAGATGTTGATTTGATTGTTGCCACCAAAGGAGACCTGCTTGACCAGGAGCGTAAATTGGCGAAATCAGAATTGAAGCACTATTTCCACCACATTGAAATCATGAGTGATAAAAAACAACAGAACTACGAGGCTTTACTGGCACATCTGGAGATCACTCCCGAGAATTTTCTCATGATCGGAAATTCATTAAAATCGGATATCCTTCCCGTTGTTGAATTGGGTGGCCATGCCATTCATATACCTTATCATACGACCTGGGCTCACGAGCATGTTGAAGCTGTACCCGATTCGCCATATTACCAGAAAATGACTATCATATCAGACGTATTGGATCTATTTGAATTATGAAACGAGTTGATCTTGAATCCTGGAATCGAAAAGAACATTTCCAATTCTTTGCTGCCTTTGACGAGCCCTTTTTCAGCCTTGTTTCAGAGGTCAACACTAGCAAGGCATTCGAAAAAAGTAAAACAGACAAACCCTCGTTTTTTGCGCGCTACCTGCATGCTTCCATCAGAACAGTGAACGAGCTTCCTGAATTCAAATTTCGGATTTACGAAGATCAGGTCGTCCAATTTGACATCATCAATGCATCACCGACCCTGGGAAGGGCTGATGGCACCTTTGGTTTTGGCTTCATACCATATACTGAAGATTTGCATGACTTTGCTAAAGCTTTGGCTTTAGACACAGAAAGGGTTCGCAATTCTAGTGGGTTGGGAGTCAATGCCAACACCACCAGACAGGATGTTGTGCATTACAGCTCCCTCCCTTGGATCAATTTTACAGCGTTAACCCACGCTCGCAATTTCAAAGTCAAGGACAGCGCCCCTAAAATCACTTTTGGTAAAGCATTAAGGAGTGACCAGGGTCTTATGCTTCCGGTTTCGGTAACCGTCCACCATGGTTTTATAGACGGCTTTCATGTGGGTCAATTCTTTGAACGTTTTCAGGAGTTAATGGACGACTGATCCTGGGCACTTTCTACATCACAGCGACAATCTGGTTTCGAGTCGTTCTGATCAAATAAGTACGAAAAAAAGTCGTTAATTGAGCCGTTGCAAATCCCTGCTACTGACAATAGTTTCGCCAGACGTAAAAAGATTTGATTCATTGAAAGGATAAAAATGAAAACAAACAAGCTATGGCTCGCGGCCATATCAGGACTTTTACTTTTAGCCTGTGCTGAAAAAGAGTCAACTTATCCCTGGATAACAGACGCCAGTGTTCAGGTAGAAGCCAACGGAAAAATTGTTGGCTATGAATTTTCAGCCAAGTGGTGAGGTGCCTGTAATCGGCTGTTAGCCGAAACGTATATTGACCCTGCCCTGATTGCTTATGCTTCTGAAAATTTTGTATCCTACCGCCTTGATGTAGACTCCACTCAAAACGATGCCTTATCAGAGCGCTATAATATTCATTCGATTCCAGCCTTTGTCTTTGTGGATGAAGATGGGGTCGAAATCGATCGCATCGTTGGGTTTATGCCTCCTGCAGAATATCTGGTTGAAATGACTCGAATTCGTAACGGGATCAATACGGTTCCCGATCTGCTCCGACAGCTCCAGGATGACCCTGAAAATGTTGATCTGCTGATCACCCTTGCCGCTAAAGCAGAAGCCATGAGTGGCTTAAAAGCTGCCATGACCTACTGGGAAATTTTGTTTGGTTTAGAAAGCGCAGATCAAGTCATGCATTCTACCGCAGCATTAAAAATGGCTCTTTTCTATGCCCAGGAAAATAATGACGCTGAATCGCTGGTCTCCTTTATTAATGGGGAAACCAATACGGAAGTGCTTCCCAAAGCCTATGATGCCTTACGTAACTTCTATCGCCGAAGCAAAGACAAAGCCGCTGAAGCAGACACCTATCGTCGCTATATCGACTTCATGTCTGGCCTTCACAAAGAGAGCCAGAGCCTGCTAAATGGATATGCCTGGCGTATGACCCAATTGGAGCTGAATCTGGATAATGCCCTGGAACGCATTAATCAG
>JABMOT010000206.1 GCA_013202385.1 Fidelibacterota bacterium | reverse complement strand
TGTTCTCGCTGGCAGCCGATGTATCTCCAAAGCCATAACCGATATTCAAGCCAAAGCGCTGCCCGCTTACAATCCCAGATGCTGATCCCCAGTACCAGGTATTGGCATAAGTCCAGACCCCCCGACCCCAATCCAGCACTCCGAATGCGTTTTCTTGGGAGAACTCCAGCTTTCGCTCACCTAAGGTGAAATTGCCCTGTGCAGGCATACAGTTGATCTTATGATTGTAGTAAAATGATCGCGGGCTCTTCGCAAATGGCGTGGCGATAAGTAAGGAATCATCTTCTGGTTGGGTCAACTCGACCTGCCCTTGCAGATCGTTCCCCGCTTGAAAATTTTTCCAGTTAATTTCTAATACTCGGGATCGCTCTTTTCTGACAAAGCGAAGACTGAGATTTTTATTCTCAAACACCACATCCCCAACCTTGCTGGATTCGGGCATATTAAAACCACCGAGTGGTAAAATGGTTGTTATTGAGTTTGAAATTTCCTGGGCGGCTGAGAAATCAAATACAGTAGCGGCAATAAAGCCAATATAGCCCAGGTCTGAAATAGTAAACGAGATACCCTGGTCATCAGACAAGATGGCGTAATAATCCCATTCCTTGATCTTGAATGCAGGTGTAGCAATATCTTTGCGATGATAGTCCAGAATCATATCTCGAGCCCAGCCACACTGGACTAACTCGCCTTGTTGATTCAGTAAATTTGATGAATTGATAATCTCATTCTGCATGAAGCCCCCTTTAAAAAAAATAATGGTAAAATATGTCAGATGGCTGGCTTGAAGGCAACCATTCTATTGCAGAGGGTGGAAGATCGTCCATAAGCTCAGACTGAAACCAAACTATTAAAAAACGATATCAGCTTGAATCTGACCCTGGTACCTCCTCAGCATATTTTTATACTCTGGAAGCTCACGTAGCGGATCATATACGGGTTCAAGCTTAAGCAGAGCCAGGCAAAACTCACCTGGAGCCGCCAGGGTTTCATCCATTAATTCAAGAGCCTTTTCATATTCTCCGATCATAATATACAGGCTGGCCATTTCATCTCTGATCAGGTTCCCTGTGACTGCATCTGACATAATGGCACTGAATGAATTCAAAGTTTCGATTGATTCTCTCGCTCCATCAATATCTCCCGTTCCAGCTTGAGAAACAGCCAGGGTCAGATAATTACCCCAGTAATCCGGATCTCTTGCGACGGCTGCCTTATCTTTCGCCAGCAATAAACTGTAATAGTACTTCGATGAATCCAGTTGACCATCCAGCCTGAAGTAAAGGGCTTTTGCCTCCAGTTTTTCATCGGGAACACCTTCCACATCTCCATCAACCAATTCGAGACATGTTTGAAAATCTCTGGAGAGATAGGCCTGCATTTCCCGGGCGGGTGCCATCTCTTCCGCACCATATTTTGCAATGAGTTCTTTCAGAACAGGTTCTGCTGCTTCCAGGCTCCCTGTGGATGAAAGCGTCAAAAAATAGCGCAATTCAACCAATTCAGGAATGGGACCGATGATCATGGTCATCTGTTCCAGATATTTTCGAGATTTTTTCCAGTCTCGAATGAGCTGAGCGGTTTCAGCAGTGAGCCGGGATTTATTGAAAGCGCGTGGGTCCAGGTTGACTGCTTGCTCAAAATATTCCATGGATTCTACCCAGTCACCCATGCGACGTTTCACCAGACCCATGGCCCAGAAAAGATCGCTATTGTTGGGCTGGCTGATACGGGCAATCCCGAACTCCACCATGGCCGCCTCATAGTCCCGATCTGAATAATAATGATAATAACCTTTAGCCAGGTGGTAATCAGGTGAGTCTGGAGCCAGATCGCCCATAATATTCAGATAATTTCTGGCCTTTCCCAGCAGCTGTTCATCCGGATCCGATCCATTGAAATATTCATTGGTATAGATGGCGATCAATCTTCCGTATGCCAGAATAAATTTTGGATCCAACGCAAGGGCTTCTTCAAGCAGGACAATCACTGAATCCCGATTGTCTTCCATCTGCCCGCTGAGAAGGCTTGATTTTACGTACAAATCCCAGGCTTCCCGGTTTTGGGTCGGTTGTTGATCGAGGTAAGCTTCCTCAGTCTTGGTCAAGGAAGCCTTTAGAGCACTGGCGATGGAGCGGGCGACTTCGCTTTGCATTCCAAACACATCGCTGTAGGCTCGATCAAAAGTCTCAGCCCAGAGATGTTCGTCGGTCTTAGCTCGTATAAGCTGACCAATGATGCGAACCTGATCCCCCACCCTTTGAACGCTTCCTTCTAAAATATTGGCCACACCCAATTCCGCCGCAATCACAGGAATGGATTTCTCCGTATTACGATATTGAATGGTTGAGGTACGCGAGATGACTTTAAGATCACCCACCTTTGCCAGCTGGGTAAGAATAACATCTGTAATGCCGTCAGCGAAATTAGTGGCCTCATCTCCGGCGCTAAAACTGGTAAAGGGGAGCACAGCAATAGATTTAGGGTTGATTTGCGTTTCTGGATCAGACTTTGACCGGCTCATCATATTGGGGACAACCAACAGGCTCACGATGATTATAGCCAGGATGGCAATGATGATATTGCTGGTGAGCGGTTTTTGATTTACGGTTTGAGGGAGGTCTGAAGCTGTTGATTTGTCCATTCCATCAGGGGTGATCTCATAGTACCAGGAGAAAAAGAGTGCTGCGGGAAATCCGGCAGCCAGCATGCCCAGAATAAGTGAAATGCTCCAATCAGGGATGCCCAGCCTGGGAAAAATCATATCGCAGGCTTCCAGAATCACAAAGCCAGTACCCAGATAAACAGTTGCTGCCCTGACCATCCGTCGTCGCTGGAGCTCAGCGTAAAAAGAGGATAGTCTGGAAAGTTTGTTAGCCACTCTGACCAGAATATTGTTCAAGCAGTTTCTGAAAACGAGGGTGGTTTCTCACCGGGTCATAGAGAGGGGACAATTTTAACCAATTGACAGATAACCATCCCGGCATACTCAAAATTTGTGCGTATAAATCAATTGATTCATCGTATCTGCCACAAACCAGGTATATCTC
>JABMOT010000205.1 GCA_013202385.1 Fidelibacterota bacterium | reverse complement strand
GTGCCAAAAATAACACCAAAAGCCACTGAAACTGCCATTGGCACCAGGAATTGTCCACCTTCCGATTTCTGGAAAATCAGAGGGGCTAGGCCGGCTGCCGTAGTCAGGGTGGTCATGACGATGGGGCGAAAACGCTGAATTCCTGCAGTGTACACGGCTTTCAGGGGAGCCAGTTGACCACCACGCTTTAGATTGTTATAGCGATCAATAAGAACAACCGAATCATTCACAATGATGCCTCCCAGGGCAATAATGCCCAGGAATGAGAGAAAGGACACCGGTAAACCTAAAATTGCGTGTCCTGCTACTGCTCCCACTGTCCCCAGCGGAATCAAGCCAATCACCAGCAGAGCTTGACCATAGGATTTCACCAGAAACATGATGATGGTGAACATGACGACAAGTGCTAAAATCAGAGTAAATTTAATAGAGTCCGTGGACCGTTTTACAAATTCATTCTGCCCTCCAAAGGCTGTTGTGACCCCATCAACCTGAGATAAAACATGGGGGATAATCTTATTGTTCAGTTCCTCTTGAACCACAGCAAGATCATTTTTGGTGTAATCCATATTGGCGTGGATTGAAACCGCCCGATAGCCATCTTCATGGCGGATTCTCTGCAGACTGCGTTGCATATGATAATTGGCAATTTCTTTAAAGGGTACAAAATTGCCTTGAGGCGTGCGAATTTTCAAGTTTTCCATCTGGGCTACAGACTGACGATCTGTTTCAGGAAAACGGACCCAGATTTTTACCTCGTCTCGGCCCCGTTGGAGTCTCATGACTTCCTGTCCATAAAAACCCTGACGCACCTGATTGGAAACATCGTAAAGGGTCAAGCCGAGAGCTTCTCCTTTGGGTTTCAGTGTTACGACAAATTCATTGGTTCCCAATGGCGTATCATCTCGGATATCCTTGATGCCATCAATCTGTCTCAGATCTTCTTTCAACAGGTTCTTTGCCTTGAGCAGGGCATCGTAATCCATGGATAAGAACCGAACCGAAATGGGTGAACCGCCAAAACTATTGGTCCCAACCTGGACATTCTCAGCGTCTGGAAACTCCCCCAACGCCACACTGAGCTCATCAGAGAAGGATTTCACAGTATAGTCCCGATCTTCGGCAGGAATGAGCACCAGGAAAATCCTGATTGTGTTGCCACCCATCCAGGAGTGGTGACTCAAGATGACATTATCATAACCGTCTTCAGGTTGAGCACGGGTAAGCCCATATTCAAGGGCCCTTAAAATGGCCTCGTCACGAATCTGGCTGGCGATTTCGGAATTAATTCCCAAGGGTAACTCGATCCTGATCTGGGCAAAGGGTGCCTCGATGTCAGGGAAAAACTGGGCTTTGATATGGGTTCCGGCAAAGGCTCCAGCCATAACCAGAATTCCTGCGACAGTTGCTGCCACCACACTCCAGCGATATTCCATAATCCGCAGGAGGATCGGTCCGTATATGTTCTGGATAAAGTGATTAATTTTTGCTTCCAGTCTGCGGCGCAAAGGAGTGGATACTCCTTCACCAGGAGGAGCTGTGAGGGCTTTACTATGAGCCAAATGGGCTGGCAGAATGATGGAAGCCTCAACCAATGAAAAAGCCAGAGCAGCCACGATTCCGAAGGCAATCTGCCAGGTATAATTCCGTAAGTCACCATAGAGAGCGAAGAAAGGCATAAAGGCCACCATAGTGGTGAGCACGGATATGAACACAGGTTTGATGACTTCAAGCGTGCCGGCCACAGCAGCATCGGTTCCAGTTTTACCTTCACGCTCTCGAACAGAGAAAATGGCTTCTCCAATTACAATTCCGTCATCCACCAGAATGCCAAGGACCAGGATCAGTCCGAAAAGACTCATTTCATTGATGGTGATCCCCATCAGCCATTGGAGGAAAAAGGTACCCATAAAACTGATGGGGATGCCTAGAGCCACCCAGAAAGCCAGCCTCAGATTAAGGAAGAAGCTGAGAATGAGAGCTACCATAAATAGGCCCAGCAGTCCATTCTGAACCAGAGTGACAATCCGCTCTTCCAGATCGTCTGTGTCACGGATGAATTGGTCAATATGAATCAAACCGCCATAGCGGGTTTCAAATTCTTCGATCTTTTGTTCGATCAATTTGGCGATATCAAGGACATCTTCTTCATTGCCATACATGACATGCAGATCAATGGTCTGTTTGCCATCAGTCTCTTCATAGAACCAGTTATCAGGCCACTGTTCGCGAATGCTGGCAATCTCCTTTAGGAATACGGTTCGGCCTTCGATACTGGATTTGATGGGGATATTTTCAAGGGCTTCAGCTTCGTATTTCTTTTCATAGGAGCGAATCTGAATGGTTTCACGACTGGTCATGATCGAACCTGAAGAAATATTGAGATTGGTAGCGCGAATCGCAGTGCTGATATCGGCAACGGTGAGTCCATAACGCTCCAGATTGGTGGGCGAGACTTCTACGATGATTTCCCGGGGAGGTGTTCCAAAAGATTGAATCTGGCTGACTTTTCCGGTTTTGGTCAATTCATCACGAAAGTCATCGGAAATTCTTTTTAAGGTGAGCAGGTTAGTATCACCGTAGATGGTGAGCATGGCGACCCGTTGCCACATGGTATCCTGATAGATCACTGGCTTTTCGGCATTGGCGGGATAGGAGGCTATGGAATTTACAGCATTTCGAATCCGATCAATTGCTTTGATCATCTCCACGCTGGGGAGGATTTCAACATAAACCCAGCCATAGCCGTCTTGCGACCCTGAATAGATGCGACCAAGACCTTCAAGGCCACGGAGATTCTCCTCGACCTTGATAATGATCCCTTCCTCCACTTCTCGGGCCGAGGCTCCTGGAAAGGGGATGTTAACTTGAACTCCCTGGATTTCCATTTTTGGCATCACCCGCACCCTCAGGGAAGCCAGAGACACAGCTCCGGCCAGCAGAATTACGATCATGATCCAGTTGGTGATCACGGAATGTGTGATAAAGAATTCGAGATATTTTTTTAACATGTCGTTAGGTGCCCCGTCGCTTAATGAAGCATAATAGCGTTGGGGTCAGCGTTTTGCTCATCATCTGAAACTGCGACGCGCATCCCAACGATGGGGGTTTGGAGCAGGGTCGTCACAACCTGAACGCCTGACTTCAGATCGCCTCGGGCAATTACTACAGAGTCACCCTGGGTAGCCAATATTTTTACCGGATGTTTAGCCAGCAGGGAGTCTTCCATTGTGTAAATATAGGGACCCGGAGCAATTACATCCCGGGCCAGTAAATCGACGTCTCTAAGCGTGGCTCCTTCAATATAAACATCCATATAATTTCCAGGAAAGAAAGCTGGATCCAGTTCAGGATTGCTGGCTTCGATATGGAGCATGACCGTCTGGCTACCCTTGTCAAGGTGGGCATTTTTGCGACTCAAGACACCTGTCAGGTGCTTTCTGTGATCCTCTGTTGGATATAAGGTGGCCTTCGGGTTTGTCTCATTTGAAAGCAGGTCAAGCTCGGACAGCGCCAGGGGAACGGCAATTTCAAGCTGGAAGGGATCAATCAATGCGGCGGCAATTTGCCCCGGGGCCATCCAGGATCCCAAAATAGGACCATCAGCTATAAGATAGGCGTCAAAAGGTGCGCGAATGGTGTGACGCTCAAGAGTGATCTCAGCATTTTTTGCCAGGGCATGCTGATTGAAGATGTTGTGCATGGAAACCCGGATACGTTCCTGGGCATCCAGTATCTGGGGTAGCTCTGGGGTGCTGTTCATGTTCAGACCCTCTAGATATTGACTCCACTTTTGATAGGTCGTATTATCGCTCACGCCTTTCAGGTCAGGGATAAGCGAAACAATTGAATTGATCAGACCGGACCGGGCTTGATGTGCTCGGTTGCGGGCTTCACGATCATCAATTTTGACCAGAATCTCCCCCTGGGAAACAAAGAGACCACTTTTCTGGTTGTCTTTGGAATAGATCACCTCGCCACTTACAAGGGTGACTAAATTTAAAGTTCGCTGGCTTTGAATACTGCCATTGCCGTGTATCTGCAGCGTATGGTCGGCGAAGGTAAGCTCGCTCACCGTCACTTTTCTGACCCTGGCACCCAAATCCTTTTTGTTCGCCTCCTCTTTAGAAGAAGCCAGAAATGCCATTGCGGCGATCCCGAGCATCAGGATGAAGATGGCTGATCCGATTCGAAACCAACGTTTGCCGTAGAATTTTGCTTGAGACATTATAAAACCTATCTAATCGTTATCAATTTTCTGCAGTTATTTATGGAAATCGCATCATCCAATCAGCGAAGCGTAGTAGCGTGCTGGAAGAAATAGCCCCAGGAGCGTGCAGGTGTCATGGCGGTTCTAGTGACAAGGGTTATGCCAACCCGATTTATCCTTGTGCTATATAATTGTATTTTGTGTAATTAAGAACCGATTTCAAATATTGGGTTAGAAAAATCTGGCCAATTCAGATCAGAGTGATATAGTGGGTATGTCTAATTGATATAATCAAGTCGGTTCAAGGATCCAATTTCGAGACCTCTTAGCCATACCACATTCAGCACAAAAATAATCATTTAGCTATCACCATAAAAATTAAGGGTTAAGTGTTTTTAGGGTGAATATTATACCGAAAATGTTGATTAATGCTTTAAATATGCTTGACATTATCAATATTACCTCATTTATTTAGGCCGTGAACAAAATACGCTTAAAAACTTTAACGGGGGAGCAAAAAGGAATTGAAATGAAAAAGACAATTTACTTACTGGTGTTATTGGGGCTCAACAGTTTGGGGATGGCCCAGGTGAGCATCGGAGTAGATGTGTTCAATCGCTATGTGTGGCGTGGAACCGATTTCGGAAATTCAGCCACGGTACAGCCTTCGATTGAATATGCTATGGGTGGTTTTACAGTGGGTGCCTGGAGCGCCTGGTCTCCCAGTGGAGCTGCTGGTGGAAATGAGAACGATCTCTATCTTGGCACCAGTCTCGGACCTGTAGATCTGACCCTCACAGATTATTTCTTTCCTGAGTATCAGGGAACGGATTCCCTGTTCAATATGGACAAGCACATTTTTGAACTCAGCGCTGGTTTTGAGATGTCCGGTTTGAGTAGTGTTGTCGCCATGAATCTCAGTGGTGATGATGACAACTCAATATATCTGGAACTAACCTATGGCATGTTAACCCTCGGTGCAGGGAATGGTGCTTACACGATGAAAGATGATCCTGATTTTAATATTGTGAATATTGGAATTACTGCATCCAGAGATATTTATAGCGCCTCTTTTATTATTAATCCGGAACAGGAAACCTCCTTCCTGGTCTTTGGTTTCAGCCTCTAAAGAAAGGAGCGATCCAAATGACCAAACGTCATCTATATATAGTTTTTGGGTTACTTGTTCTCAGTTCAGTGGCCATGGCCTCTACAGGTTCTGATAATGCTTACGCAATCGACAACTTTTTTCTATTTATTTGCGCGATCCTGGTGCTGTTCATGCAGGCTGGCTTTGCAATGGTGGAAGCAGGTCTGAACAGTGCCAAAAACACAGTTAATATCCTCTTTAAAAATATAATTGATCTCTGCGCCGGAGCTCTGCTCTTTTACTTCGTAGGCTACAGTCTGATGTATGCCCCTGAAGGCAATGGAATTCTAGCTTTCGCTGGCTTTGGCTTCATTGGGGAGGCAGGCGAACCTGGGGCAGGAGTCTTGAATCCCCAGATGAACTGGTTGTTTCAAGTGGCCTTTGCCGCCACCGCCGCCACCATCGTTTCGGGAGCCGTGGCAGGTCGCATGAAATTTTCAGCCTATCTGGTCTATTCCGTCGTGATCACAAGTCTTGTTTATCCCATCAGCGGCTACTGGAAATGGGGAGGAGGCTGGTTGGACGCGCTGGGTTTTTATGATTTTGCGGGCTCACTGCTGGTCCACGGTCTCGGTGGTTTTGCCGGTCTGGCCGGTGCCATTGTTCTGGGGCCTCGTCTCGGTCGTTTCAAAAGAGACGGAGGCTCTCGAGCAATGCCTGGTCACAGTCTGACCATTTCAACTCTTGGTGTGTTTATTCTCTGGATCGGTTGGTATGGATTTAACCCTGGCAGTCAACTGGCTGTTGTCGGTGTAGACAATACCAATGCCGTTATGCTCATTGCCGTAAATACCACTCTGGCTGCGGCAGCCGGTGGTGTTGCTGCCATGATCCTGGCCTGGATTCTTTTCAAAAAACCAGATCTCTCCATGGCTTTGAATGGAATCCTGGCCGGTTTAGTGGGTATTACAGCAAATTGTGATTCGGTAACCAATGGAGCAGGTATTATTATTGGATTAGTCGCTGGTATCCTGGTCGTGCTCGGCATCATCTTGCTTGAAAAGCTCAGGATAGATGATCCCGTTGGTGCCTGGCCAGTACATGGTGTGGCAGGTGTTTGGGGTGGTATAGCCACCGGAATTTTTGGCGGACATCCTTTGGGAGCCCAGATTATCGGTTCGCTGGTCGTTCCCCTGTGGGGCTTTGTAACCATGTTTGCCCTTTTTAGTCTTTTGAAAGCCTTCAACTTCCTGAGGGTTTCGGAAAAAGAAGAAATTCGCGGTCTGGACATCAGCGAACATCAAGAAGAAGCTTATGCTGGCTTCCAGATTTTTACAGCAGAATAAGAGGAGCTAGAAAATGAAACTTATTATTGCCATTATACAGCCAGAAGAACTCCCTGACATCAAGGAAGAGTTGCTCAAAAAACAGATCTATAAATTCACTGTCACCAATGCCAAGGGACAGGGCAAGGAAATACCGGTAACCGAAGTCTATCGCGGCATTTCACACGAAATCACCTTGTTAAATAAGGTGCGGCTGGAGATTGCTGTGAATGATGAATATGTAGATGCTGTGGTTGAAGCCATCACAACCGTTGCCCGGGGTGATGATGACCTGGGGCGGGGAAAAATCTTTATCCTGCCCATTGAACAGGTCATTCGGATCAGAACGGGGGAAACCGGACCTGATGCCATCGGTTAGCACTTAAAAAACGACATCGTAACACCTGGTGTCGATCTCCCCGGTCGACATCTTCTCATACAAAAGCCCGAGTAAGCGGGCTTTTGTGTTATTGGCAATTATAAATGTTACGGTATTTGCGCGCTCTCTTTTATGAGTGGATGTAGCATGTCACTTTTTTTGTGAACTCTTGACCACTTGCTGGATGACAAGGGCTAGGTTATCTTTTTTCTGTTTCGACCTGCGCTACTTGCTCGCTCATTTCCGGCAATCATACAAGCAGAGTGAAATTTTTTGAGGGAGGCAGTTATGAAAACGAAGATCATTTTTATCTGTGTAGTAAGTTTTGGGTTGTCCTGCTTACAGGCTAATCCTCGAATATTGATCGATGGAATCCATGGCTGGCTCACGCCCCATGCAAACATGGGTGAAGTAAGTGATCCAGTCGAGCTTTTTCCAGAGTATGAATTTGACTATCTGGATGCTGGAGATGTCATCATCGACCAGGTGCTTGTTTCTGGCGTTCTACAATCTTCCCAGGATACCATTATCTTTATGGTCCCAGAGGATAGTCCGGTATTGTACTTGCGCTATGAGTTAGAGGATACCACCTCTTTCCAACACCCCTTTTTCTATTTTATTGATCCATTGGGTGAATTTGACGGCAGCAACGCCAATGGCCTGGCTTATGTGGAAATGCCAGCAAGCGGTTTATGGAGTGTGATTTACTCGGCATGGGATCTGGAAGGTCTTGCATATGAAATCGGATTCGGATCTCACTTCTATCAGGACACACGTCTTGCTCAATATGATCTGGTGCTACAAATGGTGGACAACACTTTTTCCCTCTTTAGCGGCTATTTACCGACCCTCAGCGAGTACGAGATTTCCCAACTCACCCATTATGTTGAAAACGGAGGAGGTTATCTACTGCTCAGAGAAACTGACTGGAGCATGGTAGATAAGCCCATAATCCACTTGTCAGCAGCTAAGGTCAGTCAGGTCGATCTCACCCTCAATTTTCCAGGGGTACCAACCTTTCTGGTTCCACCGGCCCACGTTAGCAGAGGGGCTAACCACTCAAATCTTCAATGGAAGGTTGATCTCAAACCAGACGAAATAACAGAAATTCTCTATGAAGGACGCCCTCGAACAGGTTTGAATTTTCTATCCGTGATTGAGAAAGGCTCAAACATGGAAATAGAAAATCATTCAGAATTGCCTCTCGCTTCAATTCGTGTCTTTCAGCCTGAGCCGGGTGGTTTATATCGATATGCTCGGGTTGAATCCCTTGAGCCAGACGAAAGAGTGATTTGTTCAAATTATCAAACTTTTAGACCCCTTGAGTTATCAGCATTCCTGCAAAGGGAATTAGAAGTGGAAGCACTTGCCCTAGGTCTCTCCACAGAAGAAGCACTCTCTTTTTTCAAAGAATATCAATGGATCAATCGTCTGCTTGCCAGTGCGTCGCCGACCAATAGCCCCTGCGCAATCTTTAATTTCTCCGGGGACGCCTATGACCGCTTTATACCCCTAAACGCAACAACCAAATTTTCAGAGCAGGTCCGGATAATGTGGGTTTTTGTGGAGAACACACCCACAGAGATCCAGGGTTCAAGCTTTACTCCAGACAAGGTAACTTCTCAGACAAGCCTAAGTCGGGAACTTCAAGAGACGCTCATTTTTCATGAATATGGTGTCACCGAGGAGCATAATCCACTTCCATCCTCTTTGAGGGAAATGACCCTGTTCAACTCTGATTTCACTGATTATATCCTGATTGATGAAACAAACAATCAGGAAGGGAATTCATGGAACCCTGTTTTCCATACCTTCGGTTCAAATCCACTTGCCCATATTTTGACTGAGGGTGTTGATGCTCTCCATGGAAATCTATCTTCCCCGATAAGTATCCTGGGAGCATCCGCTTTTGTGGTGGTCAGCGGGGATGATGATACCCATAGTGAGTCACCAGAAGCATTTCCACCTGGATCCCGTCCACCGGTGGCGGTGGCTGAATTCATCGGCGAGGGTACTTTTATTGGTATTAACGACATAAATATTATGAGCAGTCACCCAGGCAACCGCCGCTTTCTGCAAAACTGCATCGACTACCTTGCAGACTTTGAAACTCAAACGATCCATGTCCCAGAAGATGTGACGACAATTCAAACTGCAATTGACAGTGCCCGGCACGGTGATAGTGTTTTGGTGGGACCAGGAACGTATCAGGAAAACATCAACTTCCTGGGAAAAGCCATCTCGGTCACAAGTACCGCCGGTGCAGAATCAACAATCATCTGGGGCGACAGTAGTTTCAGTGTCGTGTCGTTTGTCTCTGGAGAGGACCCGGGGTCAGTAATTCGGGGCTTTACGATCAGGGGCGGAAATGTCTATGATAGCGGCCCTCTCCTTCACGGCGGTGGAGGCATCCGCTGTATTGGATCCTCACCGATGATCATTGAGAATATAATTACATCCAATCATTGCGAATTCTATCTGGACGGTGGCGGTATTTTTTGCAGCGATGCCAGTCCCAAAATTTTGGATAATACCATCAGTGCGAATACGGGTGCCTATAATGGCGGCGGTATTTGTTTAAGAAATGCTTCAAGCCCCCTGATTCAGGGAAACATAATTGAAGCCAATGTGACTTCCAGCGGCTGGGGCTTTGCCTATGGTGCAGGTATTTTTATTGATGCTGGGTGTGATCCCGTAATCACTGAAAACAGGATACAGGCAAACGTCATTGATACCGGTTCCGGAGCAGGAATTTGTGTCCGCGGTCCGGGATCAACATTGATTTCTCACAATCTTATCGTGGGCAACATCGGAGCTGGAATAGCCTGTACAGATAGCAGTTTAGCCAGAATTGTGAGTAACACGATCTCTGCAAATACCACGGGAATCTTTGTCGAAACCAATGCCCACCCGCGGCTGGTCAATTCAGTGATTTGGGACAACCCAATTGTAGTGATTCAGGAATTCGATCTCAGCGCGATCAATATCGCCTATTCTAACATTGAGAATGGCTGGGAAGGTCCTGGAAACATCGATATGGATCCACTTTTTGTGAATCAAGCAGCAGGGGACTTCAGTCTCATGGAAACCTCGCCCTGCGTGGATGCGGGCACAGACTTTTATGTGTTTGAAATGGATACGATTGTGAATCTTAGTTCAGCTGATTATCTGGGAAATGCTCCGGACATAGGAAGTATAGAATCTCCTTTTGTGGTCCGTGTGTTACCATCATCAAAAATGCCAAGCGCATTTGAATTGAAGCAAAACTATCCAAATCCTTTTAACCCCCAGACAATCATCAAATATGGATTGCCAGAAACAGCACAGGTAAAACTGGCCGTATTCAATGTCAAGGGACAGGAGATCGCTCTTCTGGTGGAGGGGCAACAATCCGCTGGTTGGCATGAATGCACCTGGAGCGGAATGGATCAAAGCGGAAAAGCGCTGGAGAGTGGTTTGTTTTTTACTCGTATCGAGACTGAATCTATGAGCAAAGTAATAAAAATGCTATATCTGAAGTAAGCGGCTAGAAAAGATTCTGAAAGTTTCCTTTAAAGAGCTGGTCAAGCACCAGCTCTTTATTTTTCACTGTTTCTACCTCAATAATCCTTGAATTAACCTTTTGTCTCATTAAAGTTCTATCACTTCAATTCAGATGAGGATTCCAGACAATGCGACTTAAAAAAGTGATTCAATAATTGCGCTAGCACGAAGTATGAAACTGAGTCCAAAAGTAATCTTGCTGGTCCTGAGCATCTTGGTCATTTCCATGTCCCTGTTATCTGTACCCCTCTACTGGTACTCCAGGGCGGCGTTGGAGACAGAACTGGGAGAGCAACTCAAACGCATCAACCGTATTATCAGTAGCACTCTGGATAAAGAGTTGGTGGGTATGCTGGTCAATGAGCCAGGTCTGCTAAACATCAGACTCCGGGTTGAACAGGACCTGGCTGAGTTTGCTGGTCAAGGCATTGAAGGATTAACCCTTTATAAACAGGATGGGACGATTCTCGCACAAGATAAGCGTTTGAAATCAAATATTGCCCAACTCTCTCCGGCCTTGCCAGGCCTTCTGGCTCTGGAAAATGATATTGACCCCGTCGTTTCTGAACTCTATAAGCTGGATGACGGTCGTTATGTCAAGGCAGCCGCCATGCCAATAAAGATTGTGGAGGATTCACCCGTCATCCTTGTTGTGTGGGCAGGCGCAAATTTCATGTCTGTGATTGACCAAATGACAGGTAGTCTCTTCTGGATTTTCCTGGCTTCGGTTCTGATTGCTATATCCATGACACTTATGTTTTCACGGTCGCTGATAAAACCTGTGCGAGCGCTATCAAACTACGCGAAAGCCATCCAGACAAATATAAATTCTGAACCTGTTGAATTACATCGCAGCGATGAATTTGGTGATTTGAACCGTTCTCTGATCGACATGCATGCTGAAATCAAGAAACAGGAAGAGAGTGCCCGTCAACTCCTGGCGGGGATCGCTCATGAAATTAAAAATCCTCTCGGGGGTATGGAGATATACAGCGGTCTTCTCAGGGAAGAACTCTCCCAACTTTCCAGTACCCACAATATTGAGGATCATAAGGCCTATCTGGATAAAATCACCGGTGAACTCCAGCATTTGAAACAAATTGTTCAAGAATACCTGGATTATGCCCGACCCTTAAAAAGCATCATTGAGCAAGTAAATATCAGGGATGTTTTTGAGGATGTAAGCAGTCTGGTACAGCCGGAACTCACAGCATTTAATCAGAGTTTAAGTTTGAAGGGTGATCTGGAAATTCGTGGGGATCGCTCCAAGTTGAATCGTGTATTTCTTAACCTGATTCAAAATGGTCTTGAAGCAGGCGGGCAGGCAGCCCAGGTAAATATTGATGTCAGAAAAGTGATTGATTCAGTTGAAATTGATTTCAGTGATACTGGAACAGGCATCCCTCATGAAGATTGGGAGCGCATCTTTGAGCCCTATTTTTCAACCAGAGATCGCGGCTTCGGTCTGGGCTTATCCATCGTTCAAAGTATTATCGCAGAGTTGGGTGGCACAATCCTTGTCCATACGAGTGATGAAACAGGGACTGTTTTTCGTGTAACGCTGCCCTGGAAGGATGGGATTTGAAGTTAAAAATTCTGGTTATCGAAGATGATCAAACCATGCGTGAGGGGATTGCTACGGTATTGCAGAAGACCGGCTATGCTGTCCAAACTGCTGCGGATGGTCATGCTGGAGCCCAACTTTTTCGCGAGCTTCAGCCTGATCTGGTTATCAGCGATTTGAAATTACCGGGCAAAAGCGGTATGCATCTGCTCCAGGAATTCCAGGATCAAAATGCCAGCATTCCCGTTATTCTCATTTCTGCTTTTGGCACCATTGACCTAGCTGTTAACGCCCTGAAACTGGGTGCACGTGACTTCATCGCTAAACCCTTTACCATTGATGAACTTAAGTCCAAGGTTGCCTTTGTTTTTGAAGACTTTAAGGCACAAAAAGTTTCTCCAAAACCGCTGCTGGAAGGTTTCCATGGATTGGTCGGCTCCTCTGATCAAATGCAACAGTTGATCGGACGAATCAAACAAATAGCAGCTGTAGACAGCCCTGTTCTGGTTACCGGGGAAAGCGGAACGGGAAAAGAATTAATTGCCCGGGCGCTTCATCTTGAGAGTCCACGGGCAGCCAAGCAGATTGTGGCCATCAATTGCAGTGCTCTGACCGATACCTTGCTCGAGAGCGAGCTTTTCGGCCATGAAAAGGGAGCCTTTACTGGGGCTGTCCGACTGCATAAGGGCATTTTTGAACAAGCCAATGGCGGGACAATTCTTCTGGATGAAATTGGTGATATCTCTCCCCAACTCCAGGTCAAATTGCTTCGCGTTTTGCAAAACCATAGTTTTCAGCGGGTCGGCGGCACACAGGAAATTTCAGTGGATGTCCGTGTGATTGCAGCGACCAATCGGGATCTGGAAACTGCCATGGAGCAGAAAAAATTTAGAGAGGATTTGTACTTTCGTTTGAATGTTCTGCCTCTTGAGATCCCTGCTCTCCGGGAAAGAGCAGAGGATATTCCTGACCTGGTTAACCATTTTGTCAAACTAAAGTGTAAACGCCTCAAACGAAAATCCCCGGAAATTGGCATTCGCACCATGGAAAAACTCACTGCCTACGAGTGGCCGGGCAATATCCGTGAGTTGGAAAATTTCCTGGAACGTCTGCTCATCTTTTCTGAAGGTGATGTGATCAAACCAGATCAGGTCTACTTTGAAAATGCACCCAGTAAAAAAGGCAAAACCAACGGCAAGCTCAACGAAGTGTTGGAACAAACGGAGCTGGACTTGATCAGAAATGCCCTGAATTGGGCCGGCGGAGTAAAACAGAAGGCCGCCAGAAAACTGGGACTGAAAACCAGTACACTATATTATAAAATGGAGAAGTACGGACTCTTTGAAGAATTCGGTGGCAAGAACAATGATAAGGGAGAGGATTAATCATGCAATCATCCTGGAGCTTAAAATCCGCCATGATCTTCTTTTCACTGATTTTCAGTCTTTGTGCTCAACCTTTAGAACAAGCTTGGCAATCATATATGGCTACCAGTGCCGACATTTCTACCCTCCAGGCAAGTAGAAACGCATATTTCCAGGTGCAGTTTGAGTTGAAAAGCGCTGGCACCAAGCTGCATCGCAACTCTGTCTGGTATAATGCGTGGTTGAATAAACTTTTATTAGCCAGCAATTCAGATCGCCAACTTGCGATCCTTGACTCCTTAGACGTGTTGAATGGTCGCCTTGATTTATTGCTATCAAGACAGAAAACAGAGTTGGTCAACCTGAAGCAGGCTTATGAAGAAGTCCTGAGCAGTTATGAAGAACAAGGTGTGGTGCTTGAAACACAGCGCGAGACCAGCAGGCGGGTTGGGAACTGGCTATTGAACCAACCTTCAGAGGATATTCAACTCCCAGACTACAGTGACCTGGTTAATGGTAATTACAAAAATCAAGAATTGCGACAACTTGTTCTCGCCGATGTTCAGCAGCTCTTATTAAGCAAAATAGCCCAATTAGATTCCCTGCTTGAGTACAAGGAGGCTGAAGCTGAACTGGCTGACAGACTGGCAGAATTTCACCAGGATCTCGGTCTGCAGATGGAAGCTGATCAAGATGTCCAAAAGCGAGACGCTTCAGGAGAATCATCAACGAATTTGAAGTGGTTTAATTCCGCTTCCCCAACGGGATTAGCTGATGAAGCGGAGGCGAATTTAGGGACGGGGGCGTCCTCATTTGGACGGCAATCAGAGTTGACCGGGTCGGTGGACCTGAATGTGCAAAGGGATGGTCTTCAGTCTCCCGGCTCAACAGCTAATTCCAAAGAAAGCAGGGCTTATCTAAAAGCAAAACAGCTCGAATATGAAGCCTTGTTGACCGCTATCAAAAAGGAGTTAAACCATTCTCCCTGATCGCCCGCTTATGTCTGCACAGGCACAGCAGCTCGGCTGAATGATCCACTTAAAATATATCAGCGCCTGTTTAAGCTTGGGAATCATGGCTCTGAATCTCACTGCTTATGAAAGACAGTTTACACTATCCAGCTTTATGGATTCAAATCCCCGGGAAAGCATCTTTAAAAGTGAGCCCACACCTGGAATAAAAGCCAAAGCGTTGATCCGTTTCAATGAAGCGCGACACGGGGGACAGTTTTATGGGTCGCTTTTAGGCCAGGGTCTCATTGAGCCAGCGTTGTTTCTGGACTCAAAATTCATTCTGAATGCTGAATTGGGGGGACAATATAAACTCAACCCTCGATGGAGTTTGAACGGCAATCTGCGAACCTTCCAAAAGCTGTATTTTTATGAACTGCAAAGATCAGAGAGGACCAGCCTGAACACCTCTCTCAGCAGATCATACTCAGTATCTGGTATGCAGGATATTGGATATACGGGAGCTGATTGTCGGATAATGAGTGAAACAGATTTCAGATATTTCGATCAGGAGATCTATGCAAAGGTGAGTAAAAGGCTTCGTCCCCGATTGCAGCTTGAACTAAAAGGGGTGCTGGGTCGAATTGATTATCTGGACTATCCCATTAGAACCATTGAGAACGACACGTTAATTTTTAATAGCAATATAGACCAGCAGGATCGATCCTGGTTACTGGGGTTACATCTGTCACATACAGGTAAGCTGATCCTGGGCACATCCATAAGCTATAAAGATATTCACTCAAACAGTCCGATAGATGAGGCAACAATCTGGGCTCTGAAACTCTATGCTTCTGGCCGAATAGGTGAACGCATTTTTGCCCACATGGTTCTTCAGGGAATGAATAAGCACTACAACAATTCAAAATATCTCGGGCTTAATCCTTATCGTGATCCTGAGGAGAACATCCAAAACCAAGTGCATATCCAGCTTGAAAGAATTCTTAGTCCGGAAAAGGTTATCTATATCCAGTATAGTTTTATAAAGAATGAAACCGTCTTGAATCATTGGTTTTATAGTAAAAGTTTGTTTGAAGCCGGTATAAAACTTTCACTCTAGCCCTGGTTTAAAAGGCAAAACTATTTCAAGAACTTGAGGATTGTTTCAGATTTCTGAAAGTCTAGAATGCCCAACAAGTCCATTCTTCACAAAAAAAATTTTTATTAAAAAAAAAGTGTTATAGCCAGAGCCATATCACTGGCTGGTTTTTGATTGCCCTCCTGCCATAACCAGATCCCTGGCATGTGACTTGTCTTAATAGAATCAAACGCAAGGCAGTCATATCCAAAAAAAGCGGAGGAAAAATGAATTTCCAAATGAGCAAGTCAGAGCGAAGACTCGTATCGATGATGATGGTGGTGGTTGTGTTCATTTTCAGTGTGGGTTGTGAGAATAACATCCTCAATCCCACGGGTCGATCCACCTCGCTAACTGAAAAGAATAGTTTCCTCGAAGTTGCTGATGCTGCCGCTACCGGATCGGGAGGACAAAATGAAACTGGCGATGATTTTTATCCCGGTATCGAACGCCATGGTGAATTGAATTATAATGCCTTTGTCAATACTGCTGAGGATAACCTGTCAACTTTTGGAGTGGACGTCGATGCGGGTTCCTACACCTTTGGCAGAGGAAAGATCATGGCAGATCAGATACCTGCGCCAGCTTCAGTCCGAGTAGAAGAATATATCAATTACTTCCGCCAGGATTATACAGCGCCCTCAGAAGCGCCATTTTCTGTGAACCTGGATGGAGCACCCTCCCCGTTTAGAGGAGATAGCCTGTATTTGCTCAGAATTGGTCTCCAGGGACGTCTCCAGCTCGAGGAAAACCTACCCTGGAATCTCACCTTTCTGGTGGATGTTTCCGGTTCAATGACCAGCAGAATGAATTTGGTCAAGCAGAGTCTTGACATCCTGGTCGACAATATGCGCCTGGGGGATCAGATATCGATTTGCACCTATGCCAGCATTACTCAAACGGTTCTGAACCCCACGTCACTGGAAGCGCAGGATGCAGATGCCATCAAAAACATCATTGCCGGTTTAACTGCCGGGGGTTCTACTGCCATGGGAGCAGGGCTTCAAAATGCTTATCAGGTCAATCAGCTGGGTTTTCTTGAAAACGGAGTTAATCGGGTGATAGTCTGTTCAGACGGAGATGCCAATGTAGGCGGAACTACCCACGAAGCAATTCTGGAGCTAATCTCTGACTATGTTGACCAGGGCATCACGCTCTCGACGTTGGGCTATGGGGTTGGCAATTACAATGATCAACTCATGGAACAGTTGGCTGATCAAGGTGATGGGAATAACTATTATATCGATACGATTGAAGAAGCGAGACGTCTTTTTACCGAGGAACTCTTAGGCGTTCTCCAGGTCATTGCCAAAGATGTCAAGATTCAGGTTGAATTCAACCACGCGGCTGTCATTCGGTATCGTCTCATAGGATACGAGAACCGTGATATTGTCGATGAGGAATTTGAGAATGACGAAACGGATGCAGGGGATATTGGTGCCGGTCATCGGGTAACTGCACTTTATGAATTGGAGCTTCACCAAGCGTCCAGCTCCCCTCTTGGAACAGTTCATTTACGCTACAAACTACCTCAGGGAGAAACAGATATCCCCGTGGATTATAGCATCCAACGCTCCCATGTTTCCAATGATCTTTCTGAAGCCAGCAATCGCTTTAAATTCACAGCAGCAATCGCTGAATATGCCGAGATACTCAGACAGAGTCCCTTCGCGAGCTCCAGCTTTTCGGCTCTGGAAGATATTATTTCCGCAACGATGGATAGCGAGAATGATCGCGATATAGAGCTGCTTCAATTGATTCAACATCTGCAGACTATTGATTAAGCTCCAGAGCAAAGTGGCGTATGCTTAGAAATTATCAGAAACTGTTGTGGCACATTGTGCTGGTTTCACTTTTCGTTTCGTGCAACGCGGTTGAAGATGAATCCTACCTGGCCGACTGCGCCAGTTTAAAAACGGGAATCATTGAGAAAGACACAGTAATTCTGGAAACAGAAATTAACAATCTCACCAGCGATCTGGAACCAAAGCCGACAAATTCTGATCCGCTGGGGCACGAGCAAAATCTTGAAACGCTGGTAGCAAGTCTCAATAATCAATGTGAGAGACTTTCGGTTGAAATCAAATGTTATGTGTGTATTAAAACGTTGCCTGCTCAATCAGAAATTTTGCTACAGACGGATTCATCGGGGATCCTGGTCACCCGCGTGATCGATATTCTTACACCCTACAATGAAAGCATGACCTTTTTTGGAGTACATGAATGATAACGCATTTGTCAAAACATCTGGTAGCTGCTCTACCAAGTTTCATAATACTTACGCTAATTTGGAATTGCGAAGTAGTTGAACCAAATGAGGCAATCACGGCGAAAGACACCGATGCAATTCGGATCAATTATAATGGTATCACCCAGGACGAAGGTCAGTCTTTAGCTTCGTTCTCCATTGTCAATGACAGCACCGAAAGCATCCAGTATTTTGGCTATGATCCCCAATCAATGCATTATAGCACAGAGATGCTAACGGATACTGGCTGGGTTTATCTTAGCTGGAATTGGTGTGGAACAGGCGCTTCTTACTATCCTCTAGAACCTGATTCTCAGATTGAATTCAGGACAGGTCTACCGTCCAACTCTTGCACCTGGAGAGTGCTACTTAATATATCGGATATGGAATTGACCACCAGTCATATGCTCAAAAGTGAAAGTATTCAATATTTTGCACCATGAGACCAAGTGTCAGAAATGCCTGCAGAAAAGGATGGCCATGAAAAGATATTATCTAACACCCACAGCAAGTGCTAAAAGACCTACAGGAGCCAGGCTTCACGTTATCCTGATCGCTATGCTTTTGCTGGTCAACAGTTCATACGGACAATTGATTTCATTAAAAACAATTCCGGTAGCAACCGGTGATCAATTCCTGCTCTTTCCCAGTCAGAATCTGGGGATGGGTGGCATCAGCATCAGTCTGAACGACTCACTTCTGGACCACTGGATAAATCCGGCCAAGGGGTCTCAGATCAACATTTCTCAAGTATCCAGCTCACCCGTTTATTACAGAATTGGGAATGGCTATGGGGATGCACGCTCCATGCCTTTTGCCTTATTGTGGACTCAAACCGATTGGTTTGGCGGTCTTTCCATGGCACTTCAGGCCATGAATTCTGCTAATAGCCAAACCCCCTGGAGCACAGATATCAGAACCCTGAGTGGAAACATGTCAGAGAATCGCTATTTCAGTGGATTTCTGGGCAAACGCTTTGCAAATACCAGCTTCGGTATCAGTGCCTATCAAGCAAAGCTTTCTGCTCTGGATGGGGTTGATTTGCTTTATTCCGACAGTGAAAAAATCAAACAGAGCGGCCAAATTAAAGATGTCAGAATTGGTTTGAGCCGGGAAGGTCCAGGAGGTGCGAGACAAGAATTGCTGCTACTTCGCAATGAATTGGATATGACCCACAAGGTGACGTATCAATTTTGGGGCTGGGAGCGTTTTGATGAACGCATCGAGACCAATCTTGACCATACTATTACACTGGGTTTACATGCTGGTTTTACTGCACCCATCAGTACAAGTGGCTGGCAATATGGTGGGATCTTCACAGTAAATACCAAAACCCATCCCAAAATTCCCAACTACGAAATCATGAATATTCCCCGAGATCCCGGGAATACACTGGCATTTAATCTGGGTGGTGGACTGTCAAAAAGGGATGGTCTGAACAGCTTTGGAATCGATTTTATTTATGAGCCCATTACCAGCAATACCTGGGCGGAGGCGGACACCCATATGGTTAATGCTGAGCAAGAATTGATACGGCCGGGAGATAAAACGATCGAAAATGATTTTGAATTCTCAAACTGGGTTTTGAGAACGGGTCTGGGATGGCAAAATCAGAATAAAGGGTTTCAGCTGGGAATGCAGATGCGAAACATTCATTATTGGTTGGATCAGAGGGACTATATCGCTGTGACGGATCGGAAGCAGGAAGAATATTGGGTGGAATGGACTACCACCTGGGGCTTGACTTTGGAATATACGGATTTCACCATACGATACTCAGGTCGCACAACCATGGGAACCGGCCGTCCAGGAGTAGATACGCAATGGCTCTGGTTTAGTGCCAGGGAGGGCGTGAGCGCCAGCGGAGATTTTATCATCGCCCCCAGTGATGCTTTAACCTTGCAAGAAGCCAGGGTCATTACTCATCAACTGTCGATTTCATTGCCTATTGGGAACTAGAGCATTAAATCAGTCTTGTGTTCAACCTTGGGAAAATTGCCAATCAAATGGGGTTGCAAATAAAAAGGTGAAAATAATGAAAAATTCAATCCTGGGAATATTCATCTTATTGTTGCTTGGCTGCGAAGCGGCAACAGCTCCAGATCCAGGCGACGAACTTGTTATTAAGTATGGGCAGACCATTGTAGATAGAAATATTTCAATCAAATTTCAGGGATTAGGAGAAGATTCCAGGTGTCCTCTGGATGTGGAGTGTGTCTGGGAAGGAAACGCAGAAATATTGCTGCAAATCGCCTCAGCTGATTCAACCACGGTTTATTCGCTAAATACCTCCCTGGAGCCCAAAATTGTTTCCCATGATGGCTATCTCGTGGAGTTGGTTCAAGTATCACCCCACCCTGTTGAGGGGGAGACCATAGCTCTTGAAAATTATGAAATTAGACTTGCCTTGATAAAATGAGTTTCCAATAACCTTGCGAAGGTTCTCCAGGCCGGGATTCGAATCCCGGCCTGATTTTTATAATGAAAAATTACCCCTTTGCTACTGTAAGCGCCTGCTCCAGATCCTCAATAATATCATCGATATGTTCGATTCCCACACACAGTCTGATCATATCGGGAGTGACGCCGGCAGCAGCCAACTCCTCACCGGCTAATTGCCGGTGGGTTGTAGAAGCCGGGTGGGCCGCCAGAGACTTGGCATCCCCGATATTGACCAAGCGTTTGAAAATCTTTAAAGCATCATAGAATTTTTCACCTGCATCCATGCCGCCCTTTATGCCAAAGGTCAATAGCCCGGAAGGGGTTCCGCCACAATATTTTTGAGCCAGTTCATAGTAAGGTGAATCTGTTAGACCAGCATAATTAACCCAGGCAACCAGGGGATGTTTTTGCAAGTATTTGGCCACAGCCAGTGCATTTTCACAATGCCTTTCCATTCTCAAAACCAGGGTCTCAATCCCCTGGAGGATTAAAAAGGCATTCATGGGACTTAAGGCAGATCCAGTATTTCTTAAAGGCACCGTGCGCGCCCTGGCGATATAGGCCAATTCACCCATGGCTTCAGTATAGACCAGGTTATGATATGCTGGTTCGGGTGTATTGAGCATGGGGAAGCGTTCTGGATAATCAGCCCATGGAAACTTGCCTGAATCGACAATAATTCCACCTAATGCTGTTCCATGTCCTCCCATGTATTTGGTTAATGAATGCACCACGATATCGGCGCCGTACTCGATTGGACGCGTCAAAGCAGGAGTAGCAACCGTATTGTCTACAATAAGGGGTACGCCATGTGAATGAGCCATTTTGGCAATGGCCTCCAGATCAACGATGTTACCTGCCGGGTTTCCAATACTTTCACAAAAAACAGCACTGGTTTTGGCGTCAATCAGTTTTTCAAGGCTTTCTGGAGAATCATCCTCAGCCATTCGGACTTCAATACCCAGACGAGCAAACATATGGGCAAACAAAGTATAGGTTCCGCCATAAAGTTGTGGGATGGAAACAATGTTGTTGCCCTGTTCAGCAATGGTAAGAATGGCGTAATTGACAGCGGCTGAACCTGCTGTTACAGCCAGCGCAGCAAGACCGCC
>JABMOT010000204.1 GCA_013202385.1 Fidelibacterota bacterium | reverse complement strand
CTCAAGGAGCTTTAGGAAAAAATAAATTTCCACTCGTACTCATTGCTGGTATTTTTTTAGCGCTACATTTTGCCTGTTTCTATTCAGCCGTCAAAATGGCTCCCATTGCCAATGCAACCCTGTTTGCCACGCTTGCACCCGTCTTTACCCTTATCTATGAGCGCGTTTTTTTAAAACGGAAGCTGTCTTCAGGTGCTCTGATTGGGCTCTTACTTGCCATTGCTGGTGCCGTAGTGGTGCATGGTTCATCGCTTCAATTTGACGCGGCTGAAACCAAGGGAAATCTCATGGCTCTGATAAGCTCGGTTTTTATGTCAGTCGTGTTGATCATGGGTGAACGAATTCGTGGTAATACAGGTAATATCCTCTACACCCGCTGGCTTTACTTATTTGCGGCGATAACGCTTGCAATCATCGGTGTGTTTGGTGGTATTGATCTTACTTTTAGCTGGCCCGATTCAAGATGGATTCTGGCATTGGTTGTATTGCCAACCCTGATTGGACACAACAGTATGAGTTATGCGGTTAAATACTTACGGCCTACCATCGTCGGCTCTATGCCGTTTGGTGAGCCAATCCTGGCAACAATTTTAGCCTGGGTTCTGTTTGGAGAGGGTATTGGTTGGCCAATTATTCTTGGCGGGAGTATTACGTTGACTGGCTTGGTCATTCTCACATTTTATCGGAAATAATTTATCCCTGCAAGAGCTTGATTTCGGCTCTCTGAATCAGATCCTCAACAAATTTCTTCTCAGCGCCTACGTCATGTTTATTAGCTTTTCGGATAATGCCCCTGTCCTTAAACCAACGCTTCACAGCGCCATCAAAATAATGCACCTTCGACCCAACAAAAAAATCAAACCCATGAAGCGTAACATCCAGCCCTAACAGATAGAAAAAATAGATGCTGAAAAACCCAGTAGTTGGTCGCTCTATCCCACATGACGCTTCCATCTCAGACATAACATCCACCGCTAACAATGTGTATGCTGCTGTCCCCAACCGATTTTGAATGCGCCGATGAATGGCGTCCCCTTTTCCATCGAGTACAACGGGCGGAATCATGACCAGGATATTATCAGGAAAATCAAATCGTTTTTTCAACCCCTGGTTGGCACCATTTACCCAGATATCCGTACGCGACCCAACCTGAGATTCTAGTCCTTTGGTAACATAGTTATTGATGCGAACCACCGAATCGAAGGCATCAATTGCTGACCCCTTGTCCTGACCGATTGCACTGGGACCATTTCCCACAATGATGATGCTCTGCGAGCTCAGGTTTTTGATAAAACCAGGTTGATCAGAAATTGGAATAAACGGTTTGATATCAGTTTGAGTCCATGTTGCTAAGAATTGTTTTATCGTCAATGGCCACATGCCATTCTTTTATTGGGGTTCGCCAGCCGGAACCGTATTTACTTTCAAGAAAACTATCAGCATTCAGGGGTAGGTTGAGTTGATGTCCCTGGAATTCAATGTTCTGAAGCTCATCCAACATGCTCGCTGGATGGTAGCCATTACGCTCATGAACAACATACTTGTAGACTAATGCTCCACTATTCTCAAGAGGGGCTTTGTAAAAAATGAACAAATCCAGGCACAAATTTGTATGGAAAAAATAAAAATGCCGTGGAAATATTTTTATCAACCGAAAATTCCCAGGGTTCCATACTCCGGACTTCTGCGGGAATACCAACGTTTTTATATAATACCGAGTCTTCTTCAAAGCTTTAAGCAATTGGGAGATTTGTTCCTCAGAATCAAAGCGTAACCCTAGGTCAATGTCATGGTCCCAATCCAATAATTTGCCATCACGATGGATCCCGAGCAGTGTACCGCCCTCAAGCCACCAATGGGCTGAAAGGCGATTTAAAACTCCCGCAATATCAAATAACATGCTTTCCGCTAGTCTGGCAGACTCTGCATCAAAGGTTGCAGGATGGGTGCGATAAGAATTTGAAAGCAATTCATTTCGATACACTTTCACAAATTGGTCAAGATCATGTGGCGTTGAAAGTTTCAGGCCTTCATAATTTAGCTGGTTCGTTGGGAATAAAGCCGGCTTTGGGAAAGCGCATGTGCGACCTGTTTCAACAATTTCAAAAGCCTCGCCATTTTCTGCAAGTGGGAGTAAATAAATATAATTCGTCGCTTTGGTGAAGAGCCCTGTTTTAGCTCGTATTTTTAATCTGATGTGTCCATAAATCCATTTAGGTTTAACAATGATACCCTGCATCATAAGTATTAGTGCCAGAACTAAATATCTGGTCCAGCTGAAGCGGACCGGGAATTGATAGAGGACAGGATTAAATAAATATTTATCGAGGTTACCTTCTGACAGACCCAGGAGCGATTCATCCCCCACGACATAGCCAAGCCGGACTGTAGCCAGCCCACGTGTGACTTTTTCAAGCGTACTAATCATCTTTTAACACGGAATTGGGACTCATATTTAAGGTTGACTATATGCCCTGTTTCAGGTCCAGAACAGTAACGCAAAATGTCTTCAGCCACCTGGTTGGGATCAGCTAGAAGCTCCCGGTTCTCGCCAGGAAAAGCCCGGTGCCTCATGGGTGTGTCTGTCCGTGGAGGGTTGATGCAATTTACACAGATACCATAATCAAGAAATTCTTCGGCCAGGGATTGGGTCAGATTGTTCAACGCAGCCTTGGAGGCAGCATAGACAGATTGGCTGGTGCGTCCACGGTGTGAAGAACTTGAACCTACAAAAGTTAGCCATCCGCCATTTTTCATCGTTTTTAAGGCAAGCTGGGCGACGAGAAAAGCTGATCTAAGATTTACATTCATGACCTCATCCCAGGCTTCAACACTCAGTTCGGAGAAGGGCTCTTTTATAAAAACCCCGGCAGAATGAATGATGATATCCCAGTCTTTGATAAGAGAGTCTGGCAACGTATTCTGCGCCAGGTCAATTTCAGAGCCCAGGGAAGTCACCAGAGCGTCTCCTGCTTGGAGTCGTTTCGTCAGGGCTGATCCGATACCACCGGTCCCACCAAAGATCAGTACCCTTTTCCCCTCCATGTCAAGGGGTCGAGCTACTTTTTTGGCGCTGACCTGAGTTACCCGCTCGGCCATGTATAGATCATTGGATGAAGTAATCTTAAAGTTAAAGTGTGATCCAGCCACAGATTTACAGGGGATTCCCATTTCTCTTACCAAACGAATATCATCGGTTGTATCTATAAAAACAGTCTCGTGGGCCTTGAGAATAATATCATAACGGAATCCCTGGGGTGTCTGCCCTTGAAAAAGGTTATCCCGTACTGGCATATCCGTAATAATTCCGTCCTTCACTTCAATAATGGTGTCTGTGGCGGGGATGGCCGTGTCTACTGCGTCGGCAGTATCGAGTGCAACAAGGGTACGCTGAATTGTATCATAATCCAGAAAGGGACGAGCAGCATCATGAAACAGTACCTTTTCCGTTCCCGGGGGACAGGCCAGGAGTCCGTTGTAGGAGGATTCCCTTCGTGTTTGTCCACCAAGAACGATGGTGTGCTCTGGGTATTCATGGAGGATTTCTGCCTGCCAGTTTGCAGGCACGACCAGAATGATTTTTTCAATATCTGGATGTTGCTCGAAAGCTTTGATTGCATAATCCATTACTCTGCGTCCATGCAGAACAACAAACTGTTTTGGGACCTCTCCCCCAAATCGTTCACCTTTTCCACCGGCTAGAATGATGGCTACGTTCATTTGAAAAGCTTACCTCTCAGTTGTTGTTTCTTGAGATCGAATCCCAAAGAAATTTTTTACCTCAAAAAAATAGTTGGTGGACCTGCTTACTCAAGCTGTTTTAATTTTCCAGTCTCACTGAAATGCTGGATCATTTTTGCCAGACGTTGATTGGTCTTTCCATCAGCTTTCCAGTAATTTTGCTCATTCCATAACGCTCGCTCAGACTTGTATCGCTGTGGCTCGGATAGAGCCTGTGTGATCGCCTCCTTCAAATTTTCAGGAGTAGCGATATGCCCCAAAATCCAATCCTGATCCAAATAGGCCAATTTGAAGGGACGGGTTGCCGGGGCGGCTGCCCTGGCGAAACTCTCCATTTGCTCAGCCGAAATCCAAAGCTTTGAGCTACGCTTATCCGGTTGTGGAAAACAACCAGGATATGAGGGTAAAATCAGTTGAACCACAGGTTTACCAACAAGTGCCGCCTCACCCACTACGGAGCTCACGTCACTGACAACCAGATCGGCAATCCTGATTAAATCGTTAATATTGCCTGCATTTTTTGGCAGGACGGCACCAAATTTTTTTGCCAGACGATAATCTGCAGGATGGGGAGCGATGATCAGGTTGGGATAGCCAGCGATATAACGTGCGTTGGCAATACCCCAGGATCCACTGTACTTCCCGCCCCAGGTGGGAGCAAACAGGACGATCGGTTTTGAAGGGTCCAATTTTAAATCCTTACAATAAGCCACTTTGTCAATCTCAGCATTAATGAGTCCATCCATTTTGGGGAGGCCACCGAGTAAGCCGTTCTCGAAGGCTGGATTGATGGTTTGCATAATCTGCTTGAATACGGGTCCAGGATAAAATAGTAAATCGAGGTCATGAAAAGTCTTATAGCGATAGGCGTAGTATTTAACAGGGCTCAATCCATGGTCCACGTAAATCGTCTTTCCATGCCAGCCGGCGGCTTTAATTCGATCTATGGTAACATCGAAGCTGGCAACAACATAGGGGGCCAGTCGACGCAGATAACCCTTGAAGAAATTTCGTCGATGTATCTTTATCAATCTGACATCCCAGTTCAGCGATCGACAATGCTGATAAAGCGGAAGCAGGGCAGCGCGCTCTTTATCTGCAGCATAGGCAAAGTCGAGCTTTAATCGGGTCATTATTTAGTTTTACCGATTCTCTTGAGAATTGGTCTGATAGGATTTGAGGTAAAAGCGTATCATCTCAAGATCGGCTGCCGATGTGATTTTCATGCTTGCCGTGACACCCTCCACAAACCCCAATCGCGCTGTGGGGATTGCTTGTTTAACCAGACCCATTTCATCCGTATCGGTAATGCCTCTGGTATGAGCATTCATTAACACATCTGCCTTGAAGCATTGAGGTGTTTGGACAATCCTCAAATCACCCCGATGCAGGTTGCTAAATCCATCGGCTTCGATTCGGACCATGGAATCTGCAGGCATAATGGCTGGAGCAACCCCGTCAAAGTCGACTAGCTTTTCCAGGCATGCATCAATAATTCGTTTAGGGATAAGTGGACGTGCTGCATCGTGAACCAGCACAATTTCAGTATCTTTGCTGCAGGCATTTAAACCATTGAAGACCGAGTCCTGTCGCGTGCTGCCGCCGAGTACTACCTGGCATTCAGGGTAACGGGATTTTACACCGTCTACAAAAGCCGCGGAAGCTACGACAATGACCTCATCGATGGCAGGATGGGTTAGAAAAGAGTGTACCGACAATGAAAGAATTTCAACCCCATTCAGTGAAAGAAATTGTTTTGGAATTTCAGTACCAAATCTGCTCCCGCTCCCTGCAGCCACAATAATTGCAGAATTTTTACCTTTTTGCATATCCTGTAACATAGTCAGGAAGTGCTGACATTACAATTTTAGGATTGGGTAATCGGCAGCAGACGTTTACAGTGGAATGGGATAGTGCAAGTCTCTCCAGTTAATAATCTTTTATTATTAACTAAAATGATCATGGGTTGATATTATTTAATTTATACCAAAATATTATATAAAAAATGATTGTAGATTGGCTATTTGCTCTTCATACTGGCGTCATGATGAAAAAAAATAATTTTAATCCGCCGACACCCGTTGAAAGTTATTTCCTCCAGCGTTCAAAGCTGCAATTTCGCTATGATCCCGATGAAAAGATACCTGTTGTTCAAGTCAATAATTTCCCCTCTCTAGGTCAACTAACTACCCTGCGATTTTTGGAGTGGGTGCAAACGCATCCAGATGGTGTTGTTTCGCTTCCAACAGGGAAAACACCTGAATATTTCATTCGCTATGTGGAGCATTATCTATCAAAATGGGAGCAGACTGAAACTCAGACTTTTATGGAGCAGGTAGGGATAAATCAATCTGTTAAGCCCAAGCTGAAGAATTTGCAATTCGTGCAAATAGATGAGTTTTTCCCCATTCCTCCCAGCCAGCACAATAGCTTTTATGATTATGTCATGAAGTACTATATCCATGGTTTTGGAATCAATTTAGATCGAGCCCAGCTTATTGATGCGACCACCATCAATTATCCCCTGGGAAAAACGTTTCAGGAAATATTCCCTGATCTGGTTGTTGATTTGAGTCTGCGTTTCAGCCAGCCAAAATCAGGTCTTGGGCGACTTCAAAAAGAAGCAATTGAACGGGTAGACGAATACTGTACAGATTATGAACGTCGGATTCGCGAAAAAGGAGGCATCGGTTTTTTTCTCGGAGGTATTGGTCCTGATGGCCACATTGCCTTTAACGTACGTGGTTCAGATTATTTTTCCACAACCCGTCTTACGCCCACCAATTTCGAAACTCAAGCCGCTGCAGCTGCTGATCTTGGCGGTATTGAAGTTTCACAAAAACGGCTGGTGATTACGATTGGTCTCCAAACCATAACATACAACCCCGATGCGACCTGTCTGATCTTTGCTGCCGGTGAAGCCAAGGCAAAAATTGTGGCTGCAGCTGTGCAGGAACCTGCTGCAAACATTCATCCTGCGGGTGCCCTCCACAGCATGCCAAATGCTCGCTTTTATATTACTTCCGGGGCGGCAGTTTTTCTGGATCGCCGTGAAGTCCAGGCCATGAATGATAGCCCCGTGGTATCAGAAAACCTGGTTGATCAGCATATGATCACGTTGGCCATGCGTACAGGGAAAGCTATTCAGAAGATTACAGAAGAGATGGTGGCTGAAGAGGTGGTTCCGGCAACAGCATTGGCCAGAAGCAATAACACGCTTACTGAGATCAAAGAGCGTATTTTTGAAAAGCTCAAAGCGAAACTCAATCGCGGATTGGAGCGGGTTGAAGATGATGTCTTTTTCCATACTGCTCCCCACCACGATGATATTATGCTCGGCTATCTTGCCCACATTGTCCACCTGGTTCGAAATCCCCGGAATGAGCATCATTTCGCCTATATGACCAGTGGTTTTAACGCCGTAACCAATGAATTTGTAAAAGATCAGATCCAAAATGCGCTGGACTATATGACTACGGATCAATACGGTCGTTTGAAGCAGGAACGCTATTTTGATGCTGACTATGCAATGGGAGCTCAACGGGACATCTATACGTACCTGGATGGGATAGCAGGGCATAGCAAAGTTCACAAGGACAAGGGGTCTTCCCGACGTTTGATTCGCAATCTACTCATCCTGTATCCCGATCAGGATCTTGATACGCTACCCGCTAAAATGAAAGAGCTCTTAGCCTATCTGGATTCTCGCTATCCAGGTCAAAAGGACGACCCCTTGATGCAGAAGGTCAAGGGACGCATCAGGGAGTGGGAGGCTGATCTGGTCTGGGCCAATTATGGTACACCCATTGAAAATGTACATCACTTGCGCCTGGGCTTTTACAAGGGCGACATTTTTACTGAAGAACCAACCGTAGACCGAGATGTGCAACCTATTCTCGAATATATGGAGAAAATCAAGCCCACTGTTGTAACCCTGGCCTTGGATCCTGAAGCCAGTGGTCCAGATACCCATTATAAGGTCATGCAGGCTGTTGTTGCAGCCATTCGACTCTACAAGGAAAAACACCCAGAAGCACCATTGCGTGTCTGGGGTTATCGTAATGTGTGGTTCAAATTTCAACCCACTGATGCAAATATTTTTGTGCCGGTGTCGGTTAATTCAATGGCCATTATGGAAGACACATTTAGACAATGTTTCCGTTCACAAGTCGATGCTCCCTTCCCCAGCCATGAATACAATGGCCCCTTTTCCAGATTGGCTCAAGCGATACAGGTGCAGCAGCATCAGGATATGAAGCGGGTCATGGGACGTGATTTTTGGTATAGCCATGAGCATCCTCGCATTCGTGCCGCCCGTGGTCTGGTTTATCTGAAGGAAATGGAATTGGATGAATTTTATACCAGAGCCCGAGAGTTGCAGAAAGTAACAGAGTCTCAGGTTTAAAAATTTATGCTGGGATAATGTCTCTGAGCTGTGTCTTGTAGGACTGGCGTAAGGTGTAAAAAAAGTCGCTATAAGCTCCCGATTTAAAATCTGGGAACGTGTTCTCCAGAGCTTGAAATTTACCGTTCTCAAAAATCAGGGTCGGATCGGCATAGACTCCATGATCCAAATAAATCTTCTGCCCATTGTATTTTGCTGAAGCCAGAATCATTTTATGAAAATCCAGATATCCAATATCTAGATTTACCTTTCTCGAGCCATCCACAGCTAGATTTTCCTCAATCCCATTGCAACTGACCTTGAGTAAGGCCAGATCACCAGGACTCCTCAGTTCACGAAAGCTAAAAAACATGCGAAAGATTGGCCTTCCCATCTCTTCATTGTAGTAGGGAGTAACATCAAAAGGAAATGGCTCGCTGAGCTGTTCGATTACTCCGATTTTGTCCAGGCACTGTTGTTTGGCCTGCTCCAACAATCTTTGGTCTGAATAGAGCGCTCCGATGAAATATTTTACTGGTTGTGGTTGTTCTGTTTTCATAGCTGCTTCTGTGTGAGAATGTGCCTGGCCTGGTCAAGTTTTTCAAGGGGAATTCTAAATCGGTCTCTGATCATTTTCTCTGCCAGATTTTGTTCCCGAACTTTTTCAATGATATCTGGTGAAGTGACTTTTACAAAATCACCCTGAATATAAAGCATTTCATCGCCCTCTATCCGGGCCAGAGTCAAAGCATCCATACCGGACATATTGAAGGAGGCTTCCCAATAGTTGGCAAAGTGCCCCCATGACAAATCTTGGTCAATGAACCGGTATCGCCGAACAAACTGTCCTTTTCGAAACGTGTACAAGGCGTATTCGTTTATTTGAGGATCGAATTTAAGCGATATCCCAGTGTCCGCAGAAATGAATGACTCTGCATTCACTTTTCGCAAGGGAAGCGGCTTAAAAATCATGTAACCAGGATCCACCAAATAGCGTGTCCCTGCGAATTGAACGACCACAGCTGAATGGGTGTTTTCAGCCCAATTCAAGTGACAGATCAGGGGCTGAACTTTGTAACCAAGAAGACCATATATTCCACACAAAAAATAAGTCAGTGAAAAGCAGGTTCCGCCCGCCTGCCATGCAAAATGATCATAGGTCAGCTCATCGGGTAGACGTAGTCTTTGATTTTGAGTAGACTCGGCATTTTTTATAATTTTGCTGATATTTTCATATGGTAAGCGGCTGAAATAGCGGGATACCGAGGCTATATGATGTAGAGATGGCCGTTCTCCATCAAACTTGAACTCTTTTAGAAAAAATAGAACATCATGCTCATACCTAGAGGGATCAAGCAGGGGATTATTGATGGTCGTACGATCTTGACTGTTAAATGTGAGGGCTAGATCTTTGTGCATTAATGTTCTAATCGTTTGAGAGGCTTATCATGAAAAGACCACCACCACCTGGGCCACTGGCTCCGTATGCATGAACACCACCCCACAAATTTCCACGAGAGTCAAAAGCAAGGGAACTTACATATCCATCAGGAATTGGTGAGTTGTCAGCAGTGAGTACTGTATGCCAGGCCTCAATCCCGAATGATTTGGCTAGCCGCGCATCTAAAATTGCCAAGCCACCATCGCAGGCGCACCAGATATTGTTTTCAGCGTCAACGATTAGGTCATTAATAAATGCATCAGAATTGTCAAATGGAGTTGGGATGAAAGTCCAGCCACTCTGATCATACATGGCTAATTCATGAGATTTAGTTGCAACCCAAATCTGATTGTCTTGATCAATGGCAATACTTTTATTCCACTGAGGAACTGGTCCTTCTATTATCACCCAATCGGTTTGATCATAATGAACAAGAGCAGAATCAGCAGTATACCAGATATCACCTTGCCGATCTATCGCGAGATCTATTGCTGATGGTAAACCAAGTAAATCGTAATCTGTCCAGTCAGTTCCATCAAATTTTGAAGGACCAGATAAACCAGAAATAGCCACCCAGATATTGTCATCCTGATCAATAACCGCATTTCGTGGAGGATATTCATTAGGGCGCGAAAACCGAGTGATCGTTTCACCATCAAGTTTTGTTAAAGGTCCGCCCGTTGTCCAGACACTGTTCTCACCGTCAATATCAATTGATATAAGTTCAGTTGCATCATTATAGAGTTTCCAATTTGACCAGTTTGTCCCGTCGAATTTTAGTAAATCGCCAATTTCATCTCCAATCCAGGTATGGTCAAGACCATCAATAGCAACAGACCATATGTAGTCAATACTATATACTGGAAGGTCTGTATTACTTGAGTTATAGATTGTCCACTCCCAGCTGAAGGATTCTGCAGGAAATACTTGAACCTCAAAATTTATTTCGGCATATGCTCCCCATTCATCCTCGACACGACAGTAGATAGGATAGCGTGCAATTTCATTTGGCGCTTTCCAAGATACTGTACCCCCTGATCCCCATATTGTACCAGTAGGGGCAGTCCAGATGTATATAAGAGAATCAAGATCCTCATCAGTGACTTTGCAGTAGAGAGTAGCAACTCGACCCACCCTTACACCACTACCCTGGACACCAAAAGACTGGATCACAGGATAGTGATTTAGCTGAATTGGCTCAACACTCTCACAGCTAGAAAGAAGCAGAGCAGTGAAAATTATTATCAATTCAATCATATTCTGTATCATAGGTTTCATGGGCCTCAAAGTTAGTCCGTTTTGCATGCCATGGGCGAAAATTAATTTGATTGATTACCGAAACGGGGATTAATGGCATAATATTTTGGAGATTGCTTCCAGCGAGTATATTGTGCTCCATAGTATTCATCAAAGGAAAGACTAGTTGGAAGTAAGCTTAAATCATAGGAATGAGCATTACATATATTGACGTGAGTCAGTCAGCGTTGCTTAATGGTCAGGGGGCAGATCTAAATGTTATCCTATCATTTTGTTACGAACACCACATAAATATCATGTTGCTGGGTGCCCACAATCTTTCAGATGTGCTTTTTATTTTAAGAAATGGTCTGGCTCAGTACTTAGAGCGAAAGGTGAAACAATTATGATTCCTATTCCTGCACTTATCGCTTTTTATTTTGGTGTCCCCGTAATCATTCTCTGGTTATGTCAGACCTATACTTTGGTGAATAAAATTGGGTCGGTGATCCTGGCTTATCTCTTCGGAATTATTTTGGGAAACAGTGGTATTCTTCCTGAGGGTGCAGCCGCCATTCAGGATACACTCAGTGGCGCAACCGTTGCCATCGCTCTACCCTTACTCCTATTCTCCCTGGATGTACGCTCCTGGATTCATTCAGCAGGCAAAGCCATACTATCAATGCTGGGAGCAACAATTCTGGTGGTCTTTGTGGCAGGGGTGGGAACTTGGCTGGTTCAAAATAGCATAGCTAATGCCTGGCAATTCGGTGGTATGGCGATTGGACTTTATACCGGTGGAACCCCCAATCTGGCCGCCATTAAAACGGCTCTGGATGTTGATCCAACTCAATACATCATGATGCATACCTATGATGCCGTGAATGGTATTATCTATCTTGTCTTTGTCATGAGTATAGGCCAGCGTGTTTTTAACCGATTCCTGCCAAAATTTAAAGGGTCTCAGCTGATTCAGACTGACCTGGATAGCAATGAGGATATAAACAGCTATGTGGGTATCCTGGCCCCAAATATTGTCAGGGGACTTCTGGTTGCACTGGTTATTTCTGCCGCGATTCTTGGTTTGAGCGTTGGGGTTTCAGAACTAATTCCCAAGGAGTATGGGACAGCTGCAGTGATGTTGCTCATTACCTCGTTGGGTATTGGGTCCTCCTTTGTGGACAAAATCCGGAACATCCCAAAGACTTTCCAATTCGGAATGTATTTTATCCTGGCTTTCAGTTTGATTGTGGGGTCGATGGCGAATCTGGAACAACTCGTCAATATCAATTGGTCCATGATGTTTTTTGTCAATTTCACTGTCTTCGGAACCATGCTGCTCCATGCGGTTTTTTGTAGATTCCTGAACATTGATACGGATACGTTTCTTATTACCTCGGTATCTGCAGTTTGTTCACCGCCCTTTGTGCCCGTTGTGGCAAAGGCCCTCAACAACAAGGAAATAATTTTGTCTGGACTGACAACGGGCATTATTGGATACGCAATCGGAAATTATCTGGGAGTTGGATTTGCCTACATTTTCAGGGCTGTCCTGTTTTAACTGGACACACAGACGAAATCCTGGGGATGCAAGCACTGAATAAGGAAGTTTAATGAAGTCTATCATTATTGGTATCGCTGGTGGTACAGGCTCAGGCAAGACCACAATTGCCAAAAACATAGTGAAGGAGTATGGACCCGGTGAAGTCTTGCGCCTGGAATTGGATTCCTATTATCGAGATCAATCAAATCTGAGCCAAAACGAGCGGGCAGCCATTAATTATGACCACCCTTCATCTTTGGAGATAGAATTATTAGTTAAGCATATTGAACACCTTTGTCACGGTGAAGCGGTTGAAATTCCAATCTATAATTTTGCCACCCATAATAGAGCTACCGAAACAAGGAGAGTTGAACCTCATAAAGTCATCGTCGTGGAAGGCATACTGGCCTTGTCCTATTCAGAATTGACTGAGAAGATGGATGTTAAATTATATGTGGACACCCCCTCAGATATCCGATTCATCCGCCGTTTAAAAAGGGATATCAACGAGCGCGGGAGGTCAGTAGATTCTGTCATTATGCAATATCGCAAAACCGTTCGTCCCATGCATGCTCAGTTTGTGGAACCCAACAAATATCTGGCAGATATCATCATTCCTGAGGGTGGGCTGAATCATGTGGCAGTCGACCTCATTAGAACCAAAATTAACGCTATATTGGAGAAGAATATTGACCCATTCTGACTTGAAACCCATAGAACTCAGGGAGCTGAACAAATCAAATTATCGAGATATATTGAATCTGAAAGTAGCAGAAAATCAGACAAAATTTGTCGCCACGAATGCCCATTCATTAGCTCAGGCATTGTTTCATGAAACTGCCTGGTATCGTGGAATTTATGTTGAAGATACAGCGGTCGGTTTTGTCATGTTGGATCTGGATAGACAAAAACCTGAATATTATTTATGGCGCTATATGATTGATTCGCGTTTTCAAAGGAAGGGTTACGGACTTCAGGCGTTGGAACTGATCATTGAATTTGTTAAAACCCTTCCTAACAGCCATGAATTTTTCTTAAGTTTTGTACCAGAAAATGGCAATCCAAAGCCCTTTTATGAGAAGCTGGGATTTGCGGAAACAGGGGAAATCGAAGATAATGAACGGGTCATGAGTTTGAATTTCCAATAAATCCTGGAAATTCTCACATTATGAAGGAATTACTTTTACTAAAAATTGTTTTTCGGTGGACTCAGAGCAGTAGAAAACTATAATAAGCAAATTTATGAGATACACATACTACAAAGACCTGGCGAAAACACCGAAAAACTTGAGGAATGCCCTGAAAATATTCCTCATGTTGTTGATTCTGGTCGTAATTGTGGTCTGGATTGTGATGTGGAATGCTGCAAATACCTATGAACCTGAATTGATGTCTGAACAGGGTTTTTATGAAGGTTATTTTACCCTGAACACCCGTATGGACCAGACCTTGACCCGCCGTTTTCCTGGACTGGAATTTGTAGAAGGCCGCCTCAGCGATGATGGACTTGGGACCCGCACCTTCCAGATCTCTAACAATAAAAATATCAGGTCCACTGATATTAAAAAACTGTTAGAGAGTACCCTCGGTGGCTTTGGCTTTCAGGTGAAGCAAACTGCAGATGCAGATGATCATTGGGAGTTTCAGGTTGGTAATGACTCCACTGTTTGGGCTGTTTATCGTTTCGATTATCCCCCGGAAAAGGCAAGTCCAACTTCAATTTTGCCAGCGGATATCGCGAAGGTGACCAAGAGACCCCAGCTGGCAGTGATCATTGATGATTTTGGCTATTCAATGAACGAAACGATTAATGGCTTTATTTCCTTAAAGGAGCCTTACACGGCGGCGGTTATTCCCGGAAGACCCTACTCAACCCAAGTCGATGAACGCCTGAATAGTAGGAATATTCGGACTTTAATCCATATGCCCATGGTGACAGTCACAAATGCAACCAGTGAGCCAGATTACGCCCTGTCCGAGGATCTCAGCGATGGTGAAATATTACGCCGACTCAAAAAAGCACGCAAAGATGTTCCCAAGGCCATCGGTATGAATAATCATCAGGGCAGTGGTGGCACCCAGAGCCGAAAATTGATGACCGAGGTTTCTGACTTTCTGCTTGAGCAGAAAATGTTCTTTATAGACAGCCGAACCATTGCAGCTTCAGTTGCTGAGACCGTGGCAAGAGAACGAAGCGTCCCCACCAATAGTCGAGATGTTTTTCTTGACGAAGTGGATGATCCAGACGCAATAGCAGGTGAATTGTTCCGTCTCGCTCGACTTGCCAAAGACCAGGGGGAGGCAATTGGGATCGGCCATTGCAGACCAAACACGCTAAAGACACTTAAAAAATATTTACCCGCATTGGCTGAAGCGGGCTTTGATCTGGTTCCAGTTTCAAAGCT
>JABMOT010000203.1 GCA_013202385.1 Fidelibacterota bacterium | reverse complement strand
CCCCAGGGCTCTGCGGCCAATCATGACTGCATCACCACCGGTTTCATCCATCATTCGTTTGGCGTCTTCCGCGCATTTGATATCGCCATTCCCGATTAATGGAATAGAAATAGCCTTTCTAGTTTCAGCGATCAAACTCCAGTCAGCCTCGCCAGTGTATAATTGTTTCGTGGTCCGTGGATGGAGTGTCAAAGCCGAGATTCCGGCTGCCTCCAGAGCGGCTGCCGCTACGGTTGCAACAATACAGCCATTATTCCAGCCAGAACGTATTTTGGCCGTCACAGGGATTGAGACTGCCTCCACAACAGCCCGGGCGACTTCGTCCATGAGAGGAAGATCTTTTAAAATGGCAGAACCTCCGCCTTTTTTTGTGACTTTGGGGACTGGACAACCAAAATTCAAATCTATGAGGTCTGGTTTGACAATTTCCTCAATGTACCTGGCGCTCCGTGCCAAAACTTCTGGAGACTCCCCAAATATCTGAACACCAATAGGTCGTTCTGATTCCGTAAACTTCATCAGCTCAAGTGTTTTTTCGTTCTCTCGAATAATCCCATTGGCGCTGACGAATTCCGTATAGACCAAACCAGCACCTTGTTCCTTACAAAGAACCCGGAAAGGATGTCCTGTCACACCTGCCATCGGAGCCAGAAAGGCTTTGGATTTGATTTCTATATGTCCAATTTTCAACATCTCAGAACATGATATTTAGAAAGCGAATGGACAACAACTAGTTTTGAGTGAAAGTGGAAATGATAGGCTATTTGTTTTGAAAGATTGATGAACTGGGAATCAGCCATTTATTGATTAATGATTGGGTAGAATTAGAATTTAAATAATAGAATCAGTCATCATCAATTTTTTTTCTGTGATAGGCTGCCCAGAAGAAGGTTGTCTTCGCCATTTCTTCAACACCAGGGATACCTTCCTGAGTGGCAGGTTTCTGTTTAAATTTTAGCAGTAGGCTAATTGCGATGATAAGCACGATCAGAACCCCCATCAAAACGGTAATCTGAAGTTGTCTGTCAGCTGAAGTTTTCAATATCTGACTACGTTGGCTGGAATCATTCATAATGCTGGGATCAACCAGACCATTTAAGATTTCCAGCTTCTGGCTGCGACTTAGACTCGAAAAAATATACTTTACTGGTATTGGTTCGTGCAGGCTGATTATGGATGCTATCTCGTTAACCGCAATTCGCTGTTCATTTAATTGATCGCTGAAACTGAAGAGACACAGTGTGTCATCAAGGAGTTGCTCCACCCTGCTGCCCATGATTACTTCACTGGAATTAAGTGTAATCTTCACAACACTATCGGCTTGAACGCATGAAAATGCGAAGATTAAAATGTTTATCAATATTCGGAGCGCACTTCTCATCTGTATATCATCCTATCAAACAAGTTTAATGCATGGCACTTTCCAGCCCGAATAAATCATACGGTGGTTCAACAAATATATCATTGAATAATAGGATTGTGAGCCACATGAAAGCAATGAATGCCACCACAATAATTATCTGAATTTTTGAAATTATTTGGATCTCTTGTTTTGATTTCAGATCACAAACTTCACCGGGACAGTATTGCGCCTTCTCTTTATATAGCATTGAATAGAATTTGCAGCCCAGACAGATTCCAAACACTGCCTCAAAAAAGAGAAAGATGAGACATATGAAACAGATCAAACCAGTAATGGGACTGTATGTATTCACGACAATGAGCAGCACGAACATAATTGATGCCAGTGCGAATCCTATTCTCCAGGCAAAGATTTTTTGCTGAGCCCCAACATATTCAGGAACCTGATTGCGGACAAAGAAACGTCCCATGATCAGTGTGGGCGAAAATTTAGGATTAATAAAAATCCGTATGCTGATATCGGTTAAGAAAAGGACGACTGCATATTTCAATAACACAAAATCACCCACTGAAGCTGCTCGTTGAATTGAAACAAACATCAGTAAGAATAGCATTCCGGCGGCAGCTCGAATTTCCCGTTCGTTTAAAACAGGAATAGAATAGCCTGCTACCTCTTCACCAAATTGTCGAATTCTACTCATTGTTCTCCCCTCAAGTTATTTTAACAATTCGAACGCCACCACTTTTCAGACCCAGTGCAATCTCACCTGCTAATAGCTCACGGGCATACTTTCCGAAAACATCCCATCGCCAACCCTGGTCAACTCTCGTGTTTGCACCAAGTGCGATCTGTTCAAGTTCAGGCGCAGAAGCCACCAATTTTGAAGCAACTTTATTAATCCTGCATACGTGCTTTAGCAGGGCACGCAATAGAACCACAGCATTCTCATTGGCTTGATTATCATTGATCTCGAGGTCAAGGGGTGGACATTCAGCCAATGGCAAAGCAGCAGCGGTTTGAATACACTGCAATATCTCTTTACCTATCTGCCCCTGGGCAATTCCACCGATTCCCCGTACACGACCTAGATCATTTGCATTTTGCGGTGGGTGTGAAACGATGTCTCTCAGTGCGAGATCTTTCAGCACCCAGCCTCTTGGAATGTTCTGGTCCTTTGCCCGCTCATCTCGCCAGGTAACCAGTTCACGCAAGGTGGCGAGTCTCCGCCTTGACATACCCCTTCCCTTTAGCTTTCGCATTTGAATCTCAGGGTTAAAGATATACCGCGTCGAATCTGAGAGCACGCGCATTTCCTCTTCAATCCAACTTGCGCGGTTTCGTTTATCGATATCTTTACGAAGATGCTCATAAACCGGTCCTAGATGCGAAACATCAGCAAGTGCATACTCGATATGCCGATCCAGGAGTGGCCGTCGAGACCAATCGACTATCTGAGAACTTTTATCAAGTTTTGTTTTTGTCAGGGCAGTTACCAATTGTCCATAGGAAACCTGATCGCCGAAGCCGCAAACCATGGCTGCGATTTGGGTGTCGAAAATTGGGGCTGGAGTAACCCCAAAATCATTCCACAAAATACCCAGATCTTGTTCTGCTGCGTGTAGAACTTTCACAATCTCGGGATTCATCAGAAAATGAATGAGCGGTTGGAGATCAATATCTGAAAGTGGATCAATGACAGATGCCCTGGAACCAGAGGCAATCTGGATAAGGCAAAGTTGGGGTACATAGGTCTTTTCTGAAATAAATTCAGTGTCCAGTGTTACATAGGATGGCTTACCCAAATCAGCAATGAATTTGACAAGATCCTGATTGCTTTGTATCAACAAAAAATGGCCCTCTATATCTATGGTACTAAGTTGTTAAAATAAGGCGCGGAATAGCTGATACATTACCTAATTCGCCATCCCTCTCGACAAATCGTTGCTAATTACCAACGATGAGTAAGACCCGGGAAACCGAACCAGAAGTTTTTGGTCTTGAAGATGACACAAAACCTATCCCATCAGGGTGCGCTGTGTGGGTAAGGCTCACTGTTTGGGAGAGACAACTGTTCAGTGCCTCACTTTTCACAAGCCACCGCTTCAATGACCCATTTCTGTTTGGCTGTCCTGTAAGTCCTTCTCTTTAATGACATATGACGTATCAGGTTTAAAGTATTTTAGTATTTGAGAATAAATAATGGGCTATTAAACCTGCTATTGGTGGAAATACTATGGTTGATACAACTCTTATTAGGGTAAACCGCCAGCCCAGAATGGCTATTTCCATCGGCAAACGTCCTACTGCCCAGATCGACCATCCAGTTAAAAATGCCACCATGGTTCCTACACTCGCACCAGACTTTAACAGACCAGCTACAATTGGAAGACTCACATAGGGACCACCAGGAGCTAAACCACCCGCCAATGATCCTACTAATATTCCTCTCAATCCAGATTCGGTGCCGATCCATTTTGACAGTATTTCTTTCGGTAATAGTACCGGAACCATTCCTGCTATCACGAAAGCAAAAAGCAGAAGGGGAAGTATTTGGATAAACATGGTAAGGGCGGATTTCAGACCTATTATTTGCTCACCATTCCCACGGCTATATCCAATAAACAACAATACTATTGCCAACAAGCCCATGATAAGTGTTGGAATTAACATTTTATTTCCCTTCGCTGCCAACTTGGTTCCTCTGGTTTTTATTCGTTTTTTTTAATGTCACTTTTTTTTAGAATTCTGATGATATGCTTTTGAGCTATAATCTATCCCTCTTATTGGCGAGCCCCATCTATATCGTGGGGACTCGATCGGATAAACTTTAGGGTTGACGCCCTTGACGGCATCAGCATTGAGCACGGGATATATAGAATACCCTTAGGTTAATCTGGCCTAGCTTAACATTCGTTAATATTGCCTTACACTTGTTCATCAATATTCTCTAAGCTGGACGCATCAAAATTTGAAGGTCTACACCTTGAGCATGCCGCGAAAACCTCTTGCAGCGTAGTATGATTCAGCACCGTTGTGATAGGTAAAAACATGGTCATAGCGACGATCACAAAAGATAGCTCCACCACGAGCTCTGATTTTCTCTGGGGTAATCACCCAACTTGAAGTCTTTTTATCAAATCCACCAAGCTCTGATAAATCTCTATATTGTTGTTCAGTAAGCATCTCAATGCCCATAGAGGAGGCCATTTCCATTGCACTAGATTTTGGTTTATGTTCTTTTCGGGCATCGAGGGCTTCCCGGTCGTAACAGATGCTGCGACGGCCGGTTGGGCTTTCAGGTGAGCAATCACAAAATATATACTCATGGGTATCCGCATCAAATCCAATCACATCAGGTTGGCCACCTGTACGTTCCATTTCACTGAGTGTTTGGAGTTTTTCAGAATGGGTCACCAACTTTGCTTGTACTGAATTCCAGTCTATTCCCGTGTGACGGTCCATGTTCTTCCCGAATCGATCTTCGAGGGTCTTGATCAGCTCGTCATAGAGCGCTACATTCATTTTATTATCTCCCTTATCCAACTCAACAACAATTCGGTTTTCTTCAACCTATCAATGGTTTGGCGAAATGCCAGCAAGAAGGCACTGTAATTGTGTCTATTTCAAAAGGAGCATTTTTTGAGTAATGATCCCCCCTGATACTTCCAGGCGGTAAAAATATAACCCTCCAGCAACTGTCTGTCCTCGTGAATTTTTCCCGTCCCAGGATACCGAATGATGGCCAGCCACCTGAGAATTATCGCTTAGACGTATTAATTCCCGACCCCGCAGATCCAGCACCACCAGCCTTACAGCTGAGGATTCAGGTAGATAATAGTCGATTTGTGTAGCTGGATTGAATGGATTCGGGTAATTCTGCCCTAACTTGAAGCCCGCCCGGAGACCATCTTCTTTCGCATAAGTGCTGGTGATACTGGATTCAAATGCGCCCAAATCCGGTGCATTTCCATTATACCCTAATCCTATGTCCGTGCCGCTGTCAATCAGATCGCTTCCGGAGGCCAGATGCATAAAATCTATCTCTGGCAGACTCCCGTCAGGCTGGCGTGGGTTGTCTGCATGTATTGTTGAGATACTGATAAAATCATCGTCATCGACTGATATCCCGTTCAACCAGCTGTTTGTTTCCTGGAGGGCAAAATCGCCTAATTGTGTTTCTCCGAAATGGGAGACAGAGTTTTTCACTCGAAGGAATTGACCCTCATTAAGTTCTCGTGAAATGCGATAGTTAGCTGTCAGGTTTCCATATCCGCTGCAATTCAACAAGGTCATTGATCCAAGATTATTATTCTGATCAAATCCCTTCGCCTTATTATTAAAAGCAAGACAATTGGTCAGCTCGAAATGATGCATCAAAGCATCGGCATTACTGTTGTCACCGCCGCCCATTTTGAACCCATTTCCATTCGCCTGGGAACCTGGGTCACTCCCGTCAGGCAAGTATCCATTGCCCCAAGTCCAGCAGGAGTCAAGAATTGTAGTCACATCACTGGCTCCGCGCATATAACCGTCCCAGCCGTCATCACAATTGCCCCAGGCCCGGCAACCGTAAAAATAATTGCCTGTCCCCACATCAAGTTTGGGTGCAAAACCATCAGCGTCTCCATAATCAGGCGGATCAGCATTGTAATAGGAGTCGCAATTAATAATCTGATTATAGGCCGCACCATTGCTTAATTGTAGTCCTGTATCTCGATTTTCAAAAAAAGCACAGTTTTCGATAAAATTGTAAGATCCACCAGAAATCTGCAGCCCATTGTCGCCGGCACCTTTGATACTCAGACCCTTGATGCTCCAGTAACTGGCATTTAGTCTGAATCCTCTCAATCCAAAGTTGGAGGTGGAAAAATCGAATAGAGGACTTTCATTTTCATAAGCCATCAGATAATAACGTAATCCGTCCGTTCCGTCATAATCGGAACCAATAGTAACTGTGGAATTATTGATATATGTGCCCCCGCGAACCAGAAGAGTATCACCGGCTGTTAATAGGTTCAAACTGGCAGATACAGTTGCCTTTGGTTCCAGGAGCGTGCCTGGATCCGCATCATTTCCATCAGGAGCAATGAAAAATTGACCGCCCCCTAGTTCCATCGCCACAGTCAGAAGTAAAAAGAGTGCCTTGGATCGAGTATTATCTTTGGAAAATGGAAATGTTAATAACGAATTGTGCATTCACCCTCCTTTTGTATGATTTAAGCAAACCTTTTTAACTTGATCTGCTTTAAAATCAGACTCGCTCTGTATATTCAAAGTACACTTAAACATCATTTCAATCAAGCACCCACCCGCATGTCCTTGATCCCACCTGCCAAGCCGAAGCTAAACAGAATGAGCTGGCCGAAGGGAGCACAAAGTGTCGGATAAGCTCTAGCCTTGCCAAAAGTGGGGTTTGTCATATTATAAAATGCCTGACAGGCTAGTGTTTTGATTTCTATGCTTTGAACCTTTTATTTGCAGGTTCCTATTCATCATGTCCACGCTCCTCCATTCTCTCTACCAACCCTTTAAACCATACTAAAATAACCTCTTGTGATTGCTCGGAACGGACCGAAGGCTCCCACTGGCTGGGTATTTTCCACAGAGCTGACGCAATGCCACTTATTAAAGCCTACAATGGGTACAGCATCTCGAAAAAGGAGAATTTCCGTCGTTTCATACTTGAAACTAAGTACATACGCGGCATCAATAAATATCTGCGATTGACGCGAAGGCCTGTAGATTCATAAACAATCCGATTATCTATTCTGGCTAACATCCTAGGCCTGGGCTGCTTCATTAAACAGGCTCGCTTCGTACATTCAGTAAATTCTTGAACGTCGTTTTCGTCGAGCATTCCCCTGCCGGTTTCAGGAGACAAAGCCAATTACTCACTTAAATCACTCTCGATATATTTGATAATCTCGCCTTCCAGACCATGATAATTATTAGATTTTTCATATCCTTTTAAGCCAGCCAGAGTGTCAAAATATAGTGACTCGGGGGAAATATCCCGTAATTCAAAATTTAATAAATAATTTTGCACTGGACCGTTAAGTGCATAATCAAATGAAAGTTGGAATTTCATTATGCTGCCATCAACAATTGAGAAATTAACTGGTCTAATATGATCAGAATTGATGCGATATTTTTGTCCGATTATTCTCTGAATATCCTTTAGAATTGGAGCATGATAAGCCAATATTTTTTCCATTCCCATACCTCTCTAGTTCGAATAAGCAGCACTGGTCTGAGAATGGTCAAATCTCCTCCATGCTCTTATTGTAATTTCACGCATACTTCACTGAATACCTATTATCTGCAGCCGAGATTCCTGCTAAAGTCTTAGGCTTTAATCGCGACACCTCACCAATTCTTCCACGACAACGCGTGTTTCCCTTCGGCGGGGTCAAAGAGGGGTCAGGATCAGCTCCAAGTTTTTGCGAGGCTATACTATTTAATCCATCAATTCAAAAAAAGGTAAATCATCAAGGCTAACACTTACGTCAACTGTCTTTGGTCCGGAGATTATTTGTCCATCGAAACTCTTCCACCGTCCTTTGGGAATTACCACCCTTCTAACAGCCGCCCCTTTGTTCAAAACTGGCGCAACCAGTAATTGGCTGCCCAACAGAAACTGGTCAATAATGACTGCGTAACCCTGATCAGGATAAGCAAACTCCATTGGTCTCATTATTGGTTCGCCTGTTTTGGCCGCATTGAATGCTAATTCCAAAATATAATCCTTATATTTTTCACGAATCGCCACAGATTTCTTAACCGCTGCGAAATGTATTTCATCCAAAACCCGCCATGGCGCTACTGAGAATTGCATCATAGGCATGAGGGCATGACATTGGGCAGAGCGAACAATTAATTCCTGGTCCAGGACTGCATCATCTAAAAATGCAGTAAACTCACCCCCACCAATCATATCCGGACAGGAAAAATAATACCCCATCAGTCCAGCGGTTAACATATTTGGAACTAATAATTGTAACGCGTCAAAGCTATGCCCTTTGTCCCGCAAGCGCTCTGCCAGTGGCTGGCCACCCATTTTCCACATGGCCCGATATTCGTTCAGTGGGTATGAAAGACCAATCTTGCCGAATAACTCTGAATGTTCCTCTGCAGTGGCGTCTTGTTTAAAGGAATTCACATCTTTATAATATTCAAAATCTCCGGCATCAAGCTTGAAGCCATCAACCCCATATTCGGTTATCAATTTGTCCAGTTGTGATTTAAACCAATCGAATGCATCAGGGTTTGTAAGATCCAGAAGTGCACTGGCACCGTTCCACCAACGGACAATCGCAGGTTCCCCACTAACATCCGTAACCAGATACCCCTTATTGGTCAGATCCCTATAAACATCGCAATCGGGGCTTACAAAAGGACAAACCCAGACCATCACTTTGAATCCCATATCGTGCAACTCATCAATCATCTTCTTAGGATCAGGGAAACGTCCCTGATGGAAATTCCATTTTCCGTAATCCTCCTGCCAATTATCATCAATCATGAGCACACCTGCAGGAAGACCATTAGCGATGATCCCTTCTGCGTAAGCCAGAACATCCTTCTGGTTTTGATCGTAAATCAGTTCGATCCAGGTATTGTACTGCGGATTGGTAAAGAGCAGTGGGTCGGGTATTTTACCTGAAGGAGGAAAATATGTTCGGCTGGCATACAAGTAGGCATCCCTGAGTGTGCCCTTGCCCTTGTAATACTGGACGGAGCCCTTTATCTGTAGTCTTCCCGGAGCAAAATCGAGCTGATAGGGATGTTCCGACCAGATCACTTCGCCCTTACTGGAAAGCATGAGCGGTTGAACCTGATTCCCATAATTGCTGTTAAAGTTCGCTTGATATGGAGTTTTCAGGGGCATCTTGTCACCATGATTGATGACGCCCGCCCACCAGTACGTACTTTTTTTCACAGTGATATCTAAACTATCCTGCAGACTAACTTTTTGTCCGTAAACCACACCCGACAGCAAGAATCCTAGTATCAGGTTAAATAGAATAATACTAATTTTTGGAGTATGATTGTATATTTTCATACTTTTCCTTTACTGAAAATAGTTCCTTTAAATAAATTTACCGCTATAGGCTTGGGCTGCTTCCCAAAACAGAATGGATTGGTAAATTTACTGCATCCAGCCACGTCATTTTCATTAAACACTCCCCTGCATGCCCTTGATCCCGCCAAAGCTAAACGGAAAGGGTCGGCTTGAGTCAGCTCCAGGACTTTACTCTAAAGTTGCGCATATCGCAATTCAAACGCTAGCCCCAATTATTCGTGATGCCCTTCATAACTAATACACTCGCAGGATTATAAGGTCTGCTGTCATTATGTTGTCCATTTTACTTTCGCGTGAAATGCTTCCAAATTTATAGCGCCAGCATAACTGAAGGCACTGCACAGACCATCATTGATATCCTTTATAGCGTACTTGACTGCTCCTTTGTATGGAATCTCCATGCTCACTCCTTCAGTATGGTTTCCGATATTTCCTGTATTGAGCTTGGATTCAAAAGAAGCACTTCCCATGTAGCTTTTATAGAAGGTTTCATTGGGATAATTCCCTCTTCTTAATTTGGGACCGGGGCTTTCTTTTGTGCCTGCAAAAAGACTCCCTGTCATAATTGAGTCTGCCCCTGCAGCCAGAGCTTTGGCGATATCTCCGACTGAGGATATTCCCCCGTCCGCTATTATTTTGACACCTAGCTCTGCTTTTCTTTCTGCAGATTTGAGGACAGCTGAAAATTGTGGAATTCCATAACCGGTCATGATCCTGGTTGTACACGCCGAGCCGGGTCCAATCCCCACTTTAATAATATCGGCCCCCCAAGCTGATAAATCTTCCACTGCTTCGGCAGTACATACATTACCTGCAATAATATCCACTTGTTCGATGAGTTCATGTTCATGTATCCAGTCTGTGACATGCTTTATCTGATGTTTCATTTTTATATGATGACCATGGGCTATGTCTATGGTGATACTTCTCAGAAAATATTTCTGTTCACTCCGTTCAAAAGCTTTCAGCAAGTAAAGATCATTCACACCAACAGAGATATCAATGGGCATTTAGTTGAAAGAATTAGCTCACATTCTTTATGGTACTCATCCAGGGTTTGGTGAAACCTATGTAGTATTCCCATTGCTCCGAGTTTGTGCAAATTTACTACCATAGCCGCCCCTGTCACGGTCTTCATATTTGCAGCGATCACAGGCATACCAAGAGTATGGAATTCGGGGTGTTTGAACAATTTTACAGACAAGTCCACCTGACTCCTACTTTCAAGCTCGGAGTATGATGGAGTCAAGTAAACGTTGCTATAATTCAGCGATGTCATAGGATTCTCCCTGGAAATTATTCTCGTTTATGATATTTTTTAACCTGAATCTCACTTTAGGCTTGACCTTCAATCTAAAACAGGCTCGGGCGGGTAAATTTTCTTTATTTGACTACATCATTTTCATTAAGCACTCTCTTGCCCGCTTTTGATCCCGACGAGGGAAACACGTCGAAGAACCCCCGTCGAAGGGAAGCACGTCGCAGATCCCGCCGAAGGGAAACACGAAGTGTCGGGGAAGTGTCGGAGAAGTGTCGGGATGAGTCCGCTCTAAGCCTTTGCTGGGCAATAGGTTTGGCAAGGATACGAGACTGAATATCATATCCCAGGGTTTCATAAAATCGTTGACCGGATTTGTTGAATTCCATCACCTCTAGTCTAATCTCCAGAGCTCCCGCATCCTTTGCCCATTTTTCAGCATATTCCATCAGCATCTTGCCAATGCCCTTGGACTGATGGTTTTCTGAAACTACGATAGTCCCAATCCGACATATTTTGTTTGTGGATAAAAAACTTACATCCAAATTCTGTGTGATTTTTGCGGTAATGAATCCAATTACTGTTCCCTCGAACTTCGCAACATAGACTATGCTGTTATTGATCTCGAGTTGATCTTTCCAGAATTTCTCATCACTTCCAATTCTACTTGGATGAGTGAAAACATTTGGTGCATGCTGAAAACTGGTTGTATTAATTTGAAAGGATAGTTTACAGATTCCGCCCAAATCCCCCAGCACAGCTATTGATATTTCCATGTTTTCCTATTTGCCTAACGCTTTAAGCCTTGACCTGCTTCCCGAAACAGACTCGCTTTGTAAGTTCATTCTAGCATTCCATATCTTTTACTTCATTGCCTTTGTGTCAGCTCTAACCCATTGTCAGGCAACTGATTTTCAGTCTATTTGTATGCATCCTTCCTAAAATCAATTGTCAAGATAAAGACAATTTTCTCTGTCGTGTCGGTTGTATAAAAAAGTCTAAACTTATTGATCCGGTATCGCCATGTGCTTGGCGTGTAATCTCTTAATTTTTTAATGTTTG
>JABMOT010000202.1 GCA_013202385.1 Fidelibacterota bacterium | reverse complement strand
CAGGTTGTTGATTTTCTCCAGTGTGTCAGGGATGGTCTCAAATGCGGGATCATCTTCATTCACCATGCGGTGCATTTGCTTGATTACGTCAGCGATGGAAATTGAGAGGGTTACCGATTCGTGCTTTTCCATGAAGTTCTGAATGCTTACGATCTTGTTCAGCACTTCGGGGGAGCGTAGATCGGCATTGATGAGGAGTTGGAGATCCATACTCCCTGTCATTTCAGCATCCATGAAATCCAGACTTTGCCGAATCGGATTTGAAGGCTTGAAAAATGATTTCATGTTCACTTCAATATTCAGGCTAAATATTCCAACAGCGCCAATGATAACAACAATAGCTCCTGTGGTCAACACGGTCTTGGGTCGTTTGATGACCTGATCGCCAAAAGCGATTACAAATCTTTCAAAATGACTGGCATGTGAAACGGCACTAGATTCAGGATTCCACTTTTTCAACACCAGAATAGAGGGCAGAAATATAATACTAAGCAGCCAGGCCCAGGCAATTCCTGCTGAAATTGAGATTCCATAACCCATGAGGGATTCGAGGGGCGCAAAAACCATACACAGAAATGCGGCAATGGTTGTCAGAGCAGCCAGAAAGATAGGCAGTGCGAGAGAATTGATACTTGCTTCCACGGCCAGCCTTGTATCTTTGTTAGTCCTCATTTTTCTGAAGAATTTTGTAATGACATGGACGCCGTAGGAGTTGGCTATGGTTAACAGGATAATGGGCATGGATGTATTCATAATGCCAAAAAGAAAAGCCCCCGAACCTGTCAGGTGATACATCCAGCCATTGAAACCAAGCATGAAGACCATGGATAGGACAATGGTAGCCAGCACCATACCAACTGCTGAAAAATTTCTGAAGCTAATCAATAAGATGAGCAACATGCCGATCAGCCCAGCACGCATAAGTTTCATTACATCAGTGCGGATGAGATAGGGAAGAGCACCTGTGAGATAGGCTTGACCGCCCCAGTGAACATCGTAACCACTGAGATATTTGTCTGCCAGATCTGCCATCTCATTAACCAATACATCGTTTCTAGCACCTACCAGAGGCCGAATCATGACGTTGAGGTAGTCACCATTGCTCCCTAAAGAGCGGGTTTTAATTTTTGGATTATTATCCAGGTAGGTGCGCAGCGCTGCTATTTCTGACTCATCCAACTCTCGATTTTCCTGCATAGCGGAAACTTCCAGGAATCCATCGTCACTCTCCATTTTATCCGAAGTCGAGAGGCAAATGATCTCGTCAACATCTGCTAACTCCTCCATGGCCCTAGACAGATCCCAGAGTACGGCCAGGGTTTTCGAATTTAAAGCGTCTTCTCCCCGGATACCAAATCCGAGAAACATGAGGTCGGTACTTCCGAATTGATCTTTCAGCTCGTTCCAGGTCACCATGGATTCGATGTCCTGGGGGAGCATTTTCATAAAGTCATCCTCAATAACAAAATATTGAATTCCAGATCCCATAATAATTGTCAATAGGACAGCTACAATAATACTGCGTTTTGGATGTTTTGTGGATTGATCTATAAACCACTGTTTCATAGTTGTTCCTCTATGTGTTTGAGACCTTTGTTAGTGACGATCCCCCTCAAAAATATTTCACGGAAGGTCAGAAGGGTGTCTTTCAAACCCAGGTTATTCCTCATAAAGAATTCGGGCTGAAAAACATCATTAATGATATTCATAAAGATGATGGACGTGAGTTCCAGATCCAATTCTTCACGGATGTAGCCCTGCTCCTGGGCTTCGGTAAACATGCTTAAAAAATCTTCCCGTCGAGCCAGTCTGAACTTTTCGATCTCCCGCCAGATATATGGATACCTTGCCTTCAATTCGCTGATCTTGGGTATTGAAACCCGATTGAGTGTCTCAACGATCTCGTTGATGGCAGTTTCGAATTTATCAAGGGGATTGATATTCTGCATCCGAATATTTTGAAACTTCCTGGCAATAATGGTCGTGATATACTGGAATATCTTTTGAAGCAGGATTTCTTTGGTGGGGAAAAATTTGTAGATAGTTTTTTTGCTCATAGCCAGATCCTTGGCCAGGCTTTCAACTGTGAATCCTTTAACGCCACCCTGAAAGATCATATCCAGTCCGTGCTCCATGATGGCATTTTCCTGGGTCAAATTGGGCGGGTTCGATGGAAACGTTTTCTGTGTCATGCGT
>JABMOT010000201.1 GCA_013202385.1 Fidelibacterota bacterium | reverse complement strand
TCTGGTTGCCTCATAATTATTGAATGCTTCAAGCTGCTTCATAATCACCAATTATTAGTCTATTCGTCATTCTTGTCAGGTGCTGTGCTCTTTTGTGAAAGCATGGATGATGCCAGTTTTTGTGAAATAATGTGAGAAATTCGATAAGGTCTAGAGTTGTATGTGCAATTTGAGTTAATGAGTTAATGAGTTAATGAGTTAATGAGTTTGATGGGTTTAATGGCCTGAGGTGGTGGAGTGAGTGTGAGGATCGAGGCGATCGCTCTTTTATTCATACCAATTTGGAGAATGATTCTCCCACCACACGTGTCGGGATAGCTAAGACGGACACGGGGCAGGACCAGTCTGGTTTCCGTGCTCTCGATTAAAACAGGATTCTTACAATTGAAGGTCAAAAATAAAAAGGATGGCATTTCTGAGTTCTGAAAATATTATGTAAAAATGTTCAGAGACCCTGATGCAGGTAAATAATTAGACGGGGAAATACTCACTTATGAAAAACGCATTATCCATGATTACAATTTTGTTCCTGGTCATGATTTCGTCAGTAGCTGCACAAAGCATTGACACTACCATGACTATTGATTTCCAGGTGACCACAACGTCACCGGGTGGTAACTTTTCCCCGAAGAATATAGGTGCCATCTGGGTGGAAGACGCCAGCGGCTCTTTTGTAAAAACACTCAAATTGTGGGCGGATCGGCGGAAACAATATCTATACACTTGGAATAGTCGATCTGGTGGAAACACAGTAGACGGTATTACCGGTGCCACCCATTCGAGTCATGGCACCCGGACAGCCAGTTGGGATTTTACTAATACTTCAGGAGACACTGTCCTTGCAGGTATGTATACCCTTCGCCTGGAGATGACAGATCAACACGCGCAGGGGCCAGTATATTCTTTTACCTTTCCCTATAGGGGTGCAACAGAAACCATCACACCTCCTGAACAATCAAGATTTCATAATATGCAACTCACCTATGACCTTAATATCATTGTTGGAATCAAAGGTGTTTGGCCGGAGCAGCCCATGCAGCATGCACTGCTGAAAAATTATCCAAATCCCTTCAATCCTGCCACCTTGATCAACTATATGCTTCAGGAGCCGGCAGAACTGCAATTAGCTATTTATAACCTTCGTGGTGAGAGCGTTAAATTCCTGGTGAGGGGCTTTCAGCCTGCTGGAATGCACCAGGTATGGTGGGATGGTCGTGATGAGAATGGTATTTTAGCAAGCGCTGGTGTGTATCTATGTCGATTAGAGGCTGGAGATATGTCTCAGACGATCAAAATGGTAAATTTGAAATAATTTATTGCAGTTAGCCCTTTGCGAGTTGTTGGGCGACTCTAAGAATTTCCTCAGTTTCGATGCGCTTTCTATGATTTGAGTCGGTGTGGGCAAAACGAATGATACCCTTGGTATCGATAATAAATACGCTGGGGACAGGGATCAAATGATGATCCATGCCTGAAGCGGCTTCAATATCCTGCTTGTTCAATTTATAGGCAGCGACTTTAATCGCATTAAACCGGGAGGCGATTCCCAGTGCCTGGGCACCGGCCATGCTTGAATCCGATAGCAGTGTATAGGTTAATTCATTTGTATCAATTGTGTTGGTTAGTTCAGCAGGACGATCTGGGCTAACGGCAACAATGCGATACCCCAGGGCAATTATTTGACTCTCGATATCTAACAGCTGACCCAGCTGTAAATTGCAGTAGGGTCACCAACCGCCACGATAATAAATCAGAATAAGGGGTTGTTCCTTTAAAATATCATACAATTCTACGGGTTGGTGGTCTTCCGAGGTAAGCTGAAAATGTGGTAGGGCATCACCGACTTCAGGAAGCGACTCTTTTGATTCAAGACCAACCGATTCCTGAGCGCAAACACAGGTGGTCATAAAGGTCGTGAGCAGTATTGATAGTAAATAGGATCGCGCTAATTTAGGCATTGGTTCTCCAGCTTTTTCTATTGATTCATCCTGCTCAAAAATACAAGCTTAACAGCAAGAAAGTGTATTCATGAGGACATTTTATGCAAAGAAAAAGGGACAGTAAATGCTATCCCTTTTTTGTGCGGTAATGGATTGAGTTCGGACTTATTCGGTTTCAGCAGCTCGTCTTCGCATGGCACGTTTAACGCCCACATCTGCCACCAGACTATAGAGCGCAGGTACCACAAATAGGGTTAAAAAGGTAGCTGCTGTTAATCCACCAATAACGGTGATGGCCATTGGGGCTCTCATCTCTGCACCTTCCGAGGTGGAAAGAGCCATGGGCAACATCCCAAAGATGGTGGTGAGAGCGGTAATCAGGACGGGACGCAAGCGGGTAGCTCCAGCTTCGAGAATGGCAGGAGTTGCCTCCATGCCTTTTTTTCGGAGTTGATTTATATAATCCACCATGACAATCCCGTTGTTCACCACGATACCGCTCAGCAGGATAAATCCGATAAAACTGGTCAAACTGATGGTCACGCCAGAGATCAGGAAAGCGAAGACAACACCGATCAAAGCGAGGGGTATTGTCACCATAATCACAAACGGATGGATCAGCGATTCAAACTGGGAGGCCATGACCATGAAGACCAGCAAAATGGCTAGCGCAAGCGCTTGCCCCAGTGTGATGAAAGTATCAATCATCTGTTCATATTGACCACCATATTCGACAAAGTAGCCATCGGGGACCGTCGCCTGAATAGGGTTCAAAACGGTAATCACTTCTTTCATGACCGATCCCAGGTCGCGATCCAGGATACTGGCTGTCACTTTGACAACGCGACTCTGGTTTTCCCGCATAATTTTTACTGGACCCTCCTCTCGGGTAATGGATGCAATCTGGGCTAGAGGCACCTGGGTCTTCATGGGAGTGGTCAGCTTGATCATTTCAATATCGCGAATGGAATTACGCTGGTCCGGGCGGAATTTGACCCTAACATTGGTTTCTTCGCCGGCAAATCGAAAGCGGGTAGCCACCTGCCCCAGTGTTGAAGTTTTAATGGTGTTGGCAATCTGTCCCGAGATGAGTCCCATGCGATTGATTTCTTCACGATTCAGGGCGATGTGGTATTCGGGTTTGGCCTCATCCGTTGAGGTTTTGATATCCTTTACACCATCCACCACAGAGATGGCTCTGGCAACTTCCCGGCTGATATTGTCCAGGATCTTAAAATCCTTGCCGAAAATTTTGATCTCTACATCGGCACCGCCACCACCCATGGCAGCTCCAAAATCGACATTTTCTATGGTTACATCTCGCATGGCAGGAATTTCACCCCTGACTTTTTCCCCGATCTGAGTCGTAGTCATGGACCGCTCTGATTTCGGTTTCATGGAAACCATGAGCATCCCTTCATGGGATCCTGAGTTTGCCATATCACCACTCTGTCCGCGATCTTCTTCATTGACTCCGTTAGAGACAATGACGGTTCTGGCGGCCGGTTCATTCAAGAAGATTTTCTCAACCTGCCTGACAGCTTTATCCGTCTCCTCCAGGGCTGAACCCACGGGTAATTTTATTTTCATCATGAGCATAGCCTGATCCATCTCCGGCATGTATTCGGTACCAACCAGAGGCGAAATAATGAGACCAATGGAGGTGAAAAAGAGTCCCATGGTGATGAATAAAGTTTTCCAGCGATGCTGCATGACGATGCTAAGATATTTTACATAGACGCTTCTTAATTGGACAATCCAAGATGTATCTGCCCGCAAACTGTAATTGACTTTGCTCCGTGGTTTGAAAAATACTGAAGCCAGCAAGGGGACCATAGTCAGTGAAACAAAAAGGGATGCCAGAAGCGAGAAAGAAATAGATAGGGCCAGACCCCGGACCAATTGTCCGGCAGTACCAGAACCCATGGCCATGGGCAGGAAAACAGCCAGAGTGGTGAGGGTAGATGCCGTGATAGCCATACCCACTTCAGAGGCACCCAATCGAGCTGCATCCTTGCGGCTTTTGCCCTCTTCGAGATGTCGGAAGACATTTTCAATCACCACAATGGCGTTATCTACCAGCATTCCAACTCCCAGAGCGAGTCCTCCGAGAGTGAGCAAGTTTAAGGTGTATCCAACAGCGTAGAGTGGGATAAAAGTTACCACAATGGAAACGGGAATTGCGATGCCAACAGCCAGGGTAGGGCGAATATTCCGCAAGAAGAAATAGATCATGAGCATGGCCAGAATACCACCAATCAGTGCGGTTTGTCCCGTGCTGTTCACAGTAAGCTTAACACTGGCGGACATATCCATTCCGATATGCATTCCAATGTCCTCTGGTAGGATTTCATTGATTGATGCCAGCTCCTTTTTTACTGCATCTGCTACCTGGACGGTGTTGGCTCCAGACTGTTTCGTAACAATCATCATAACACCGGGTTTGTTCTGGACGCGCATCTCCGTTCTTAATTCTGAGATGGTGTCAATTACCCGCCCGATCTGCCTGAGATTGATGGGATTTCCTGTAGGTGAGATGCCAATTACCAGTTCTTCAAGCTCAGATAACGAGGCAAATTCAGCACGGCTACGAATGAGATAATCTTTATGATCTTCAACGATGCGTCCAGCCGGCATATTTAGGTTCTCAGCTCCGATCATCATGACCACCTGATCCAGGGTGATACCTGAAGTTTCCAGGGCATTTTTATCAATTTCTACTTGGATTTCTCGTACTTCTGGGGATTGGACAATAACGGAGGCGACTCCCTCAATTCGTTCTAGCCGGTAGCCCACAGTTTCATCCATATATTCTGCCAGCTCGTTCAGCTTGCGGGTTTCACTGGTGACACCATAGAAAAGGAGCGGTAGAGCGGACATGTCAAATTTCATGACCAGAGGTGTCTGGATGCCATCGGGGAGAAAGTCGGCGAACATGGCCAACTGATCTCGAAGATCCTGGGCTGCAAAATCAAGGTTCGACCCTGTGGCAAATTCCACGGTTATCAAAGACATGCCCTCCACTGTGGACGACACGACATTCTTTACACCGGTAACTGATGCTATGGCTTGCTCAAGAGGTTTGGTAACAATTGCTTCAATGTCATCAGGGCTGGCACCGCTATACACGGTTACCACAGACACCATGGGAAACTCCACATCAGGAAGCATATCCAAACCTAAATGGGTATAGGAGATCAACCCACCCAGGAGCAGGATGAGGGTGATCATGGTGACGGTGATCTTACGATCTACAGAAAGGTCTACAAGTTTCATGGTCTACCCTTATTCGGAAATTTCGACCAGGCTGCTGTCTGTTAAGACATAAGCACCACTGATGACATAGGCTTCATTTTCAACCAGGCCACTCTTGACGACAAGGTGGTCAAGACTTTCCTGGGTAAAGTCAATACTTCGCTGATAGGCGTGATCATCCTTCACGATGAAAATATGTGATTTATCAATTAATGATTTCCTCGGTATTACAATGACATCGTGAATTTCTTCAATGGCAATGGCTACGGTTCCAAAAGTCCCGGCTCTAAGCTGACCCTGGCTATTGTCAAATTGACATTCGACAAAAAAGGTTTTTGACATGGGATCAGCTGCCACCCCCACAAGGATGACCTCCCCCTCGACAGGCTCGCTGAGATAGTCCACCTTCAGGCTGGCCCGCTGCCCTTTATTGATCTTGGCGATTTCGTTTGAAGTGATCTGGAGCTCCACTTTGATCCGAGACACATTTTGGAGGGTATAAACGGGCATCATGGTCGCCGGACTATAGAGATCCCCTGGCTGAAAGCCTTTCTGGGTGATAACACCTGTAAAGGGAGCTTTGAGGGTGGCTTTATCTACTTGCATTTTAAGCAGGTCGTAAGCGGCGCGAGCTTGACTCATCTGAGCCTGGGCTGCATCCAGCCCCAATTTCATCTTTTCAGCCTGTTGTTGAGAAACGGCATTTTCTGAGCGAAGGGTTTGAAGTCGTTCCCAGTTCTTTTGCGCATCAATCAGATTAGCTTCAGAAACAGCAACTCCTGCCTCCGCCTGCTTTTTTTGCAGTTGGAGCGTACTGACATCCATCTGAACAAGCGTTTGTCCGGGGCTGACAAAATCACCAATCTGGACTTTCAATGCTTCGATTTTACCGGGAATTTCAGGAATAATACGGGCGGTTTGAATGGCGGTAAGGGATCCATTATAGGCCAGAGTGCTGAGAAAAGTTTGAGGCTTTGCCACCTTAACTTTTACCGGGACGGCACGCCGGACATAGGTTTCATTTTTAGTTTTTGCCTGATCCTGACTACAACTACTAAATAAAAAGAGCGTGAGTATAGCAAAGGTAATTATTAAAGATTTTTTCATGTGGAACATTTCCTTAATCATTTAGGGGCTCCCCAGTCGCTTTTTTGATACTGGCTTCTGCGAGAGTATAATTAAATAGTGCTTGTAAATAATTCGCTTTTGCAGCCGTCAGGTTTATCGTCACCTGATTGGCCTGAAGGCTTGTAATCGTTCCTTCGCGAAATTGAATTTTTGCCAGTCTGGCAGCTTCTTCAGCCTGTCCAACTGTTTTTTCTTGAGACAATATATTTTTTTCGGCCTCGGCCAGGCGTAGATAGGTCTGTTCTACATCAAAAAGAACAGCATCCTTTAGGGCATCATATCCATACTTTACCTGACGTTCAGCAATTTTAGCCTGTCGGACTTTTGAGTAGCGCGTGCCGCCCTTAAAAAGATCATAGCTAAAGCCGACTGCCACCATGTAGCTGTCGTCCCAGTCGGAATAGATATCCAGATCATTGCCTGATTTTGAATAGGAATAACTCAAAGCCACCATAGGCAGGAAATCTGAGCGCGCCATGTTCAGATTTAGCGAACTCAGGGATTTTGAGATATCCATTTGTTTCAGCTCGGTTCGATTTTGGAGTGCTTTGGCTTGTAATTGTACCAGCTCATATTGACCGGGGTTGTAAGACATTTTATCAGTAAGCACAATTTCCGTACTAGAATCAAGACCCAGCAGCATTTTTAAACCAGCAGCAGCTATTGTAACACTGTTTTCTGCCCGGGTCTTCTGGGGCAGGAGGTTGGCTGCCTGCACTTCTGTCTGGAGCAAATCAAGCTTGGAAATCATGCCTTGAGCATAGAGTAATTTTGATATCTCATAGAATTCTTTGGCTGTATTGTAGCTCTCCTCAGCCACGGCCAGAAATTCTTTACTGACCAGCATCCCCAAATAACTCTGAATCACATTGAAGGAGAGATTGTTTCTTTCTTGAGCATATTGAGACTGCACCAGGTTGAGACCCTTGCGTGCCATGAGGGTACCCAGGGCAATTTTCCCACCGGTAAACAAGGGTTGGCTGACCCGGACATCATATTGATAGTCCATGGTAAAATCCAATTCTAGCGTAGACGGTGCTCCTGGAAGCGCAAACGGATTTTGGATGACTTGCACCTTCTCATCCATGATCCGGGTGCCTTGTAGACTGACACTGGGTAGTGCAGATCCGTATGCCTGATAAACTTTCTGCTGAGCATCATTTATTTTTTCGCCAGCCAGCTTGATATTGGGGTTTTGTTCTAGAGCGATTCTGATGCTCTCGTTTATGG
>JABMOT010000200.1 GCA_013202385.1 Fidelibacterota bacterium | reverse complement strand
GGCGTATGCCCCCCCACAATGCCCCTGAGGGAGGCTCCCTGCATTTCAGCTGGCACTTTCCCGCCAGCATAATCCAGAAAGGTTGAGGCAAAATCCAGATTCATGACCATTTCATTTGCGACTTGACCAGCTTGGATTTCAGACGGGTAGCGCATAAGCAGAGGCATGCTCAGCGACTCTTCGTACATGAAGCGCTTATCATACCAGCCGTGTTCACCGAGATAGAAGCCTTGATCTGAGGTATACACAATCAGGGTATTTTCATTTAAGCCTTGATCATCGAGATAGTCCAACACTCGTCCTACATTCTCATCAACCGAAAGGATGCAACGCAAATAATCTTTGAGATAATGTTGATATTTCCATTCTAGAAGTTCGTCACCCGTTAATTTGAGCCGCTTGAACTCATCATTCACCTTATCGTAATGAGCATCCCAGCCTTTTTTCTGCGCATCAGTCATGCGATTATATGTGTTTTTCCAGGTTTCAGTGACATTCTCAGCAAAAGAAGCTTTGCCACCAGTTCCCGTTTCCTTTTCAATGGATTCATCGTGAAGCTTCAAATCAAAACTGAGATACATATCATTAATTCGCATATCAGCTTCACCGGCGGCCAGTCGTCCGGTATACTCATCGCGAAAATTTGAAGGCAATGGAATTTCTTGATCCTCAAACGCCTCCAGGTATTTCAAGTTTGGCATCCAATTGCGGTGAGGTGCCTTATGATGGATAAGCATGCAAAATGGCTTTGATTTATCAATGCTATCGAGGGTGTCGATGGCTTTATCCGTAATCAGGTCTGTGGCATAGCCTTCATACGTAACCGGGGTCCCATTTTCAGTGAAATCGGGGTTGTAATATTGACCCTGACCTTTCAAAATATTCCAATAATCAAAACCGGTTGGGTCAGTTTTTAGATGCCATTTCCCAATGATCGACGTGTGATAGCCGGCTTTTTGAAGCAATTTCGGGAAAGTAAGCTGACTTCCATCAAACGTGTCGCTATGATCCCGCATCCCATTCAGGTGTGAATACTTACCTGTTAGCAAGGTGGCTCGACTGGGACCGCAAATAGAATTGGTGACAAAGCTGTTTTGGAATCTAATCCCTTCAGCTGCAATGCGATCAATATTGGGCGTCTGAATCAAACTTCGATCATAACAACTGATGGCGCGCTCGGCATGATCATCACTCATGATAAATATGATGTTGGGTCTGATCTTTTTGGCGCAACCAGTAGTCATCAGGCCTGGAAACGCCAGCGCAGCACTTCCCAGACCAGCCCGCTTAAGAAAATCTCTGCGTGTTGTTTTCATGACCGCTCCTTTGGAATCCAAGATTCACGACTTTTTCTGAGCTCCTGCCAAAAATATCTCTGGTCAGGGTATTCTTTAATTTGAAACTTCTCCTGATTCAGGAAGCCTGCAATTTCCCTGCAATAAAGGCGGTGGTCCAGGCGGCTTGAAAATTAAAACCCCCTGTAATACCATCTATGTCCATGATTTCGCCTGCAAAATAAAGATTCTTACAAACCTTGCTTTCCATTGTCTTTGAATCGATACTCTCAAGGCTCACACCACCGCAAGTCACAAATTCTTCCTTAAATCCTGTCTTTCCTGATGCAGAGTAAACATCATTAATGAGGGAATTCACCAGCTTGTTCAAACCCTTTTTTCCCAATTCACCCCACTTTTTCGGAAGCGAAAATCCTGCTTTGTATAAAAGGTAGCGCCAGAGTCTATCCGGCAACGCAAAGGGCTTTAGGTTTGTCAGAAGTTTCTGTCCATGTTCCATTTGAATACGGTTGAGTTCAGCCAGGACAATTTCATGGTTTGGCTCATTGACCCAGTTAACCTGAATTTTAAACTCATAAACCTTTTCGTTTAAAACCCTGGCAGCAAAGGCCGAGAGTTTCAAAATAGCCGGCCCACTAAAGCCCCAGTGAGTAATGAGAAGGGGTCCCTCAGATTTAAGTTTGCTGCCCTGTATACTTACTATCGTGCGCTCAACTGCCACACCGGTCAAGCCTGTTATGCTTTCAGTGGGAAGATTGAAGGTGAAAAGCGAGGGGACAGGATCTACGATTTTGTGCTGTAAATTTTCAAGCCACTCCAGGCCTTCCCGCCTGGGAGAGCCCCCAGTAGCTACAATCACTTTATCGTATACTCTGACGTTTTGATCCGTCTTTTGAAAGATAAGCTCAAGCTTCTGATTGTTCTGTTTGATGGATTCAATTCCCATTCCCCGTTTTATTTCAATGCCCAAATCCTCGGCCTGATCCAGAAAACAATCAATAATGTCCTGGGAATACTGAGATTCTGGAAAGACGCAGGTGTCAGCTTGAACCAGCAAAGGGACCCCTCGTGATTCGAACCAAGCCATGGTGTGTTGAGTGCTAAACGTTTGGAAAGCTTTTTTGAGAAATCTTCCGCCACGTGGGTAAGCTGCCGCCAGCTCATCCAGCGATGTGCAGGAGTTGGTAACGTTGCATCTTCCCCCGCCGGAAATTTTGACTTTACCCAGCAGTTGCTGTGATTTTTCATAAATGATGACAGTTGATTCGGGGTGATGGTCTTTTACGCTAATAGCAGCAAAGAATCCGGCTGCGCCACCACCAATGATTGCAACATCCATCTAAACGACTTATCTCAAACCTGGGTAAAAACCAGGTTGCATCGTTACTGGAATTGACTTTCTGATTACCATCTGGACTACAATCAGGTTTGAATTGCTTTTTGGCTATCGGTTTATCAGGGCTTGAAAATAATGTGGTATCTCAGCTTCGAAGGTCATTTTTTCTTTGCTATGAGGATGTTTTATATTGATTGAACCGGCATGGAGAGTTAACCGTTTGATGCCCTTCTCCTTTGTTCCATAGACATTATCCCCTGCAACGGGATGGCCTATATCAGCAAATTGAACTCTGATCTGGTTTTTTCTTCCCGTGAGCAGGTCTATTTCAACCAGGCTGAATCTACTGGATTCCTTAATAACTTTATAGCCTGTTTTTGCCAGCTTTCCAACTTTGGGGTCGTCAGTTGAATACATTTTGTGGATAACATTTTCAGCCAGGTAGGAAGACAGGACACCCCGCTTTTCCTCCAGGGTTCCATGGATTACTGCATAGTATTTCTTTGAGAAATTTGTCCATTCATCCTGAAGATAACGTTTATTCTGTTCGCTTTTGGCAAAGACCAAAACACCTGAAGTATCGCGATCCAGACGATGCACGATATATATCCGTTTCCTTGATTTTGCATTGCCCTTGCGGACGTAATTATTGAGCGCAAAATAGGCAGTTCTATCCCTGGTTTTTGCATTACTCATGGATAGGAGTCCACTTATTTTGTCAACAACAATGATATCATCGTCCTCAAAGAGAATCGTCATTCCGCTGGGTTGATGTCTTTTAGAAGGTTTTTTTACTTTTTTGGGTTCGACTTGCATTATTTGT
>JABMOT010000199.1 GCA_013202385.1 Fidelibacterota bacterium | reverse complement strand
TACAGACCGTAGGCTTGTTTTAGAAATTCAGTGTGCTTGTGGTTCAAATGATAAACCAGACTCCAGGTACGCGAATCACGATAATTCACATCTTGGTTACCGAATGTGCCCATCTCTTCCAAAATGTCAGCGTGATCCACTCCCTTTATAGGCATTGTCTTCATAGTGTTCCCCATTCAAATGATATCATGATTAAAATAATCCATTATGGAGAGAAACTATCAATTTGTGAGATGACAGAGATATTCAGATGTCTTATACTGATTTTACTGTCATTCCTAGAATCAATAAGATCAACGATGCCGATATTTGACAAGCTCGCCAAGCTTACAATTGCTAACGCTTTTGATTCAGACTAGTTTAGTGCAACACTCTATAAATGAGGAAATCTATGAGTATCACTCGCAGACAAATTTTACAAATGGTCGGAACCGGGTTGGTGGCCACTCAGGTTCCCATGGCTAGTGCTTCAGGAATATTTTCAAAATCAACGCTTAAGCCACCGCGTCTGAAAGCAGGTGATACAGTAGGGATCATCAACCCTGCCGGGGCAACTTTTCATCATGATGATGTTGCCATAGCAAAAGAAACGCTGGCTGCTCTGGGGCTTAAAATGAAGGCCGGGGAACACCTGCTTGACCGCTATGGATACCTGGCTGGGACCGATGTCAACCGAGCTGCAGATGTGAACGCTATGTATGCTGACCCTAGCGTAAATGCTATTATTACCTTACGAGGGGGTTGGGGCTGCAATCGAATACTGGATCTCCTTGACTATAAATCTATCGCCAAACACCCAAAGATCCTCATGGGATACAGTGATATCACCAGTCTGCTTCTGGCGCTTAATGCAAAAACATCTCTGGTAACTTTTCACGGACCGGTGGGTACCTCCACCTGGAATGAATATTCCACAGATTTCGTCAAACGCCTCCTTTTCAATGCAGAAATATTTTCCATGGAAAATCCAAAAGATGTTGGCGATAACCTGACCCAGACCAAAGATCGCATATTAACGATTCAGGGTGGTCAGGCTACAGGAAAGTTGCTTGGCGGCAATCTCTCCGTGCTCACGGCTATGGTTGGATCTGAATATCTACCTGACTTCAAAGGTAATCTTTTGTTTCTGGAGGAAGTTGGTGAGGATATTTATCGAGTGGATCGCATGCTAACCCAATTGAAACTGGCTGGTATCCTGGCTGAAATTTCCGGATTTGTTTTTGGGAAATGCAGAAATTGTGACTCAGGAGAAGGCTATGGATCCCTGACCCTGGAAGAAGTTTTGGATGACCACATCAGACCCCTGGGTATTCCTGCCTGGTTTGGTTCCATGATTGGTCATATCGAAAACAAATTTACCATACCACTTGGTGTAAATGCTGAGATTAATGCGGATAAGGGTAGTATCGAGCTGCTTGAGTCCGCTGTTATTTAATGCCGGGGAATCCCAACTTCTTTGTCGCTCTGGCCGCCATGATATCCGATATTTAAAAGAGCGATCGTGTCAATCGCTCCGCTCTTTCGCGAAGACGGAATAAAAATATTACCTTTGTAGATATGCAGTTCGTCTTCTTCGGTTTATCGCTGTAGTAGGAAACTGTTAGACGATACTGCCAGATGCTGGCGAAACTTGGCTCTCTAATGCAGCCCTCACAACACGTCGTTGGGGGGATCTGCGTCTCTGAAAACCAATTTAAACTCAATGCATTCGATCGAAAACTGGTTTAAGCTAACTGTTTTATTTTGGGGAAAAGATGATCAAGCAAGTCCACCTGTGCCTGGCGCCATTTCGATCCCAAAACTCTGCGTCGCAGAGATCCATTTTTCAGACTCATTCCCTGAAAAGATAAAATCTTCACTTACTTCCTGGAATAGCCAGTCTCCGTTTTCGATTTCACGCTCAAGCTGCCCCTCACCCCAGCCAGCATAACCCAACATCATTTTGAAGGACCGGGGGCCATCACCCACTTGAATTGCTTCAATAATTGCTGAATTGCTAGTGAGTGAAAACGCCTCATTCACTTGAAGGGTTTCGTCAGTGAGATAGTCTGTTGTGTGGAGAATAAATCCCCGTTCGAGAGATACTGGACCGCCAAAATACATGGGTGAGATCACTTCGCTAATGGCATCATCATCAATGATGAGGGTAGGAAATAGGTCTTTTACCGATTCATCCTCGAATGACTTATTGATAATAATTCCCATGGCGCCATGCTCATCATGCTCACAAATAAATACCAGTGATCTGCCGAAATAGGGATCGGTGAGATGAGGCATGGATATGAGAATATGTCCTTTCATGG
>JABMOT010000020.1 GCA_013202385.1 Fidelibacterota bacterium | reverse complement strand
TTGGTTGCGGTTCCAGTCGAGAACATGCGCCCTGGGCGCTCTCAGATTACGGATTCAGTGTCATTCTGGCAGAAAGTTTTGCAGATATTTTCTACTCAAACTGCTTCAAGAATGGCATTCTGCCAGTTGTTCTGTCAGCAATTCAGATTGAAGACCTCTTTAAGGCTACCCTGGCAGAATCCGGGTTCAGCCTTGAGGTTGATCTTGGATCTCAAACTATTGTAGGCGCGGCTGAACCTATCACCTTTGAATTGGATGCTTACAGAAAATACAATCTCTTGAACGGTCTTGATGAAATCGGAGAGACACTCTCCTACCAGCAGGAGATCACAGATTTTGAAAAGAAACATCTGGCTCAACAAAGCTGGTTATTAAAAGAGGTTCGCTAAAGTGACCCATTCTAGAACAATCGAACTATTTGATTCTACCCTGAGGGACGGAACCCAGGGCGAAGGCGTTAATCTGTCGGTTGACGATAAACTCCGTATCGCCCAGCGTTTGGATGAGTTTGGTATTGGCGTCCTTGAGGGAGGCTGGCCGGGTTCAAATCCTCGTGATCAAGAATTTTTCAAGCGCGCTAAAAATATCCAGTTTCGACAAGCCAAAATTTGTGCTTTTGGATCCACTGCCAGAAACCTGAAAGCCGTTGCCTCCGATCCCAATTTGAATGCCCTCTTGAAAGCAGAAACCGAAGTGGTTTCCATTTTCGGAAAAACCTGGCGACTCCATGCTGAAAAGGGTCTGGGTCTCAGTCAAGACGAGAATGCGGAACTCATTGAAAGATCTGTAGCCTTCCTGGTGAATGAAGGACGGCGCGTCATTTTTGATGCTGAGCACTTCTTCGATGGCTATAAAGATTCCCCTGAGTTTGCGCTGCAAATGTTGAATGCTGCCCAAGCCGGTGGAGCCGATACTCTGGTCCTCTGCGATACCAATGGTGGTGCCATGCCCAATGAGGTCGCTGAGGCAACACAACTGGTTTTCAGCACTTTTGATCGGCCCATTGGAATTCATGCTCATAATGATGGCGGTATGGCAGCTGCCAATACCATTATCGCAGTGCAGAATGGTGCCACTCAGGTCCAGGGAACCATGAATGGTGTGGGCGAGCGCTGTGGAAACGCCAACCTCAGTACCGTTATCCCCAATCTGGTGCTCAAGCTGGGTCTTGAGCTAAGACATGCTGTGGATCTCACCCAATTGACCCAGATGGCCAACCTTGTGTTTGAAATCATGAATCTTCATCCTGATGACCGTGCTCCTTTTGTTGGACGTTCTGCATTTGCCCATAAGGGTGGCATTCATGTGAGTGCCGTAATGAAAGACAGCCGCATGTATGAACATATCGAACCCAAAGCCGTGGGAGCAAAACAACGGGTTCTGGTATCTGATCTGTCTGGACAGAGTAATATTCGTTATAAAGCAGAGGAGTTGGAAATATCCCTCCAGGATGCCGATGGCGGCGTTCCCAAAGAAGTGGTTGACCGGATCAAGGAGATGGAGCACAGTGGATTCCAATACGAGGCAGCGGAAGCATCTTTTGAGCTGATTCTGAAAGCACAGATGGGCAGTTTTACGCCTTTCTTTGAGGTGGAAGATTCTCGGGTTATTGTCAGCTACGAGCGTGACGGCCATAATCTGGCAGATGCCATGCTCAAAGTCCGGGTCAATGGTGAAGTTGAACATACTGCCGCCGATGGTGTCGGTCCAGTGAATGCCTTGAATAAAGCGCTTCAAAAAGCCCTGGTAAGATTTTATCCCCAGCTTTCAGTCGTGCATCTCACGGATTACAAAGTACGAGTTCTCGATGGCCGAAATGGGACAAAAGCTGCTGTTCGAGTTCTCATTGAGAGTAGCGACGGCACCGATAGCTGGTCCACTGTTGGCGTTTCAGAAAACATTATTGAAGCAAGTTGGCAGGCTCTGGTAGACAGCCTGAACTACAAGCTGATGAAATCGAATATAAGCAATAAGAATATTGAGAAATAGGAAACAGGATCATGCCTAATCATTGTGAAAAAATTTGGTTTAACGGGAAGATTGTCAATTGGGATCAAGCCACAACACATGTCATGTCTCATGGATTGCATTATGGAAGCGGCATCTTTGAAGGCGTGAAATGTTATACGACTTCAGAGGGTCCTGCCATTTTCAAGGTCCACGATCATATCGATCGATTTTTAACCTCGGCAAAAATTTATCGGATGCCAACCCCTTTCTCAAAAGAGGAGCTTGTCCAGGGTTGTCTTGATATTATCAAAGAGAATGGCGTTGAAAATGGGTACATCAGACCTGTGGCATTCTATGGCTACGACACCTTGGGTGTTCATCCTAAGGATTGTCCTGTTCAGGTATCCATTGGGGCTTTCGATTGGGGTGCTTACCTGGGCCAGGATGCTCTGGTCAAGGGTGTTCGGGTAACCGTATCTCCATGGCGCAAATTTCATTCAAGTTCATTTCCCACAACAGCCAAAGCCAATGGCCAGTATTTGAATTCCATGCTGGCTGTTCAAGACGCCAAGTCCAAGGGTTTTGATGAAGGGCTGCTTTTGAATCAGGAAGGCACCATCGCAGAAGGTGCCGGACAAAACATTTTCCTGGTGAAAAATGGAAAATTATACACCAACGAGGAAGACTCATCTATCCTTATGGGAATCACCCGTGAAACCGTGATCAAAATAGCCCGAGATTTGGGCTACAAGGTCAGAATAGGTCGCCTATCCGTGGGACAACTGCTGTCTGCAGATGAAGCCTTTTTTACAGGAACCGCCAGTGAAGTTACGCCTATTCGAGAACTTGACCAAAGACCTGTGGGCTCTGGGGGGAGAGGACCTATCACCGAGAGATTGCAGACAGCTTATATGGATGCAGTCCATGGGCGAAATCCAAAATATACGTCCTGGTTAACCTATGTGCATCCGGCTTCCAATAATGATTTGGCAAACAAAAATGACGGATCAAGTTATGGTGCATCTGCTCAGGTTTGACCTGGAACAGGATAGAATGAACAGCAGGGGAATAAAATAAATCCATGAAAGTGCTCAAATTTGGTGGCTCATCCATTGCCACACCGGAACGACTCAAGCATGTCCTGGAACTTATCAAACAGGCTGAGGCTGAATCACAGATTGCTGTAGTTGTCTCGGCGTTTGGTGGTGTTACAGACCAACTGATCGGGATGATCAAACAGGCTGAGAAGGGTCAGGATATTTATCTTAACGATTATAAAATCTTTGTGGACAAACATGCTGAAATGCTGAAATCAGTCAGCTCCGGACATCGACAAATAGAATTACTGGAAAATATTACCAGTTATACCACGAGGCTCGGTGAGATATTGCGTGGAATTTTTCTGGTTCGTCATGTTGCACCCAAAACTTACAATCAAGTTCTGAGTTATGGAGAACGGCTTTCTGCCCGCATCATAACTTCCGGCCTGTTGGAGCTTGGCGGTGAGGCTGAATTCATTGATGCCCGAAAGTTGATCCGCACAGATGATAACTATGGAAACGGGATCGTTGATTTTGAAATTAGTACTCAAAATATCCA
>JABMOT010000019.1 GCA_013202385.1 Fidelibacterota bacterium | reverse complement strand
TCTTTTAAGTCAGGATTCTCGTCCAGCAATTTGTTCCAGGCTTCCAGGGCAGCATCATAGTCCTGTTTCTGAAAAGCAGTCTCTGCGTGTGACTGACCCACTGCCAGCCTGACTGGAATCATCAGAATTATGATGCAAAACATGGAGGCTGCCATAAATCTATTCACGGATATATTCCCCCTGCCAATTACGTTCCGTTCCATGAAGATCAGTGATTAACAAATCAATGATCAGCAGGATGAGCGCCAACCAGGTAAATAAATGGTATTGTTCTTTAAAATTAGTGAATTCATGTCTGCTAAATTCTTTTTGTTCCATGCCAAGAATATCGCTGTATATGTCATCGAGACTAGCTGTAGCAGTATTTAAGTGAACGAATCTACCCCCAGTTTCAATGCTGATGTCCTGGAGTGTTTCTGTATAAAGTCGGGTGGTGACCACTTCACCTGATTTGGTCTTCCGATAGCCCTTAATCTGTCCACGATCATCGTAAATAGGGATGGGTGTTCCTGAAAAGGAGCCTATTCCCGCGGTGTGAATAATAATATTCTCTTCTCGCGCCCGCTTTAACACACCCTCAAGATTACCCTCATGATCTTCGCCATCAGAAATAATGATCATGGCTCGATGCTTGGTATCTTCAGGATCGAAAGCGCTAATCCCAATTTCCAATGCATTTTCGAATGAGGTCCCCTGTACACCAATCAAAGATTCATCCGAGATATCAAGAAACATGTCGAAGGCTGAATAATCAAGCGTTAAGGGCGTCTGAAGGTGAGCTTGACCTGCGAACACCACCAGAGCAATCCGATCACCTCTCAGCTTTTGCAATAATTTCCTTAATTCGAAGCGGGCTTTTTCGAGGCGATCTGGTTTAATATCCTGAGCCCTCATGGAGTTGGACACATCCAGGAGAATGACAATATCTACACCTTCACGATGAATTTCAACCAACTCATCGGAAAATTTGGGACCCCAGACGGCAAAGAGAATGAGCAGGAGTGCAACAAATCTTAAAGCATCTTTAAATAGACGCTTCCGCTTGCTGACACTTCTGGACAATTGCTCAATCAGCAAAGCATCACCAGCACTATTTAATATTCGTTTCCTGGAAATACGAAACCATAGACCTGTAAGTAGTATTACGGGGATGATCGTCCACAGACTCCATTGAAGCAGTGCTGGATAGGTTTCAAATTGGATCATCAGGGAAATCTCCTGAATATGCTACGCTCAAGAATGTATTCCAAAACCAAGAGGAAAAGAGCTGCAAGGAGTGGATAATAAAAGAGTTCAGCATGTTGGACATATTCCTTCACACAGTATTCTGTAGTCTCCATTTCCGATATTTCCTTATAAATCTCAGCCAGACTCTCTTCATCTGTGGCTCGAAAATATTTCCCCCCAGTGATATCGGCAATGCGGGTTAAGGTCTCCTCATCAATGTCTACCTGTACCTGGACATTTCGAACGCCAATCACTGTCTGGACGGGCATGGCAGCAGTTCCTCGCTTACCAGCGCCAATAGTATAGATACGGATGCCAAAATCTTTGGCCAATTCCGAGGTGGTAATTGGATCCAGCTCACCCGCGTTATTTCGGCCATCAGACAGCAGCACAATCACTTTACTTTTGGCATCTGAATCGCGTAATCGATTCACAGCACCGGCGATGGCCATTCCAATGGCTGTTCCATCAAATTTTTCATTTACGATCTCAATACTTCCAATAAATTCATTCAGCCGTTCCAAATCTGTCGTAAGCGGGCACTGCATAAAACTCTCACGAGCAAACACGTTTAAGCCCATTCTATCGTTCACTCTCTGACTCACAAAGGTTTGGGCAACCCGTTTAACCGCCTCGAGACGATTGGGTTTGAAATCCATCGCTCGCATGGATCCTGAGATATCAATAACCATCATGATGTCAATACCTTCAGCATTGATTTCCTGGAGCGCATTCCGTTCTTGAGGTCGCATCAAGGCCAGAATAATGGTACTTACTACAAACAATCTTATCCCAAATAAAACATGCTTCCGCCACATCCCTGATCCATGGGATAAGCCCTCAAATAGTTGAAGGGAGGAAAATCTTAGTGTCCCAAAACGCTTCTGAGTATAGAAAATATAGACGAGCACCAAAATGGGCAGGAGTAAAAACAACCATATTAACCCAGGATTTTGAAATGCTACAAGCACACTAGCTCTCCATAAATTTCTGAACAGTTCATGCTGTCCGAATCAAAATATGTTTTATAGTCATAGAATGGCGTATTGTTTCGCTTCATCGGCGCATTTTTTTGAATAATCCACAGAAATGGAGGGTTGTTGAATTCCATAGGTTTGGGGCTCGAAATTTTTCGAGCCCACCATAATTTATACAGATTGTATCGGTTGAGCAGGTTGCTTCAACACAGGCTAAATAATCGGTCCTAGTCCTTTTTTACTTCTTCTGGTGGGGTCTCAGCTTTTGGTTCAGCAGGGGTTTTGCCTGCCTTCTCAATCTCATCGGTTATGCCGCTTAGCGCCCCTTTAAATTCGCGAATACCTTTGCCTAACCCTTTAGCCATCTCTGGTAAGCGTTTAGCCCCAAAAAATATCAATATAAAAAGAATGATGATTAGCCATTCCCAGCCACCTGGTAAGCTCATGGATTACTCCTTATTAAATTTCATTTTCTAATATTTTTCATATAAAACCGTTTAGAATCGATAATATCGCAAGAGATAGTATGCCACACCCATCCCCACCACTCCCATGAAGTTCACTTTGAGAGTAAATCCAAAAGTGATGGAAAATATTCGAAGATCCAGTACAAAAGGCTCAGCCAGCCCATATTTTGCTGTATCAAACGATAGTATGAAAAAATCCCTTACCACACTTTCTGGCAAGAGACCAGCAGCCACATCACCTAGAACGCTCCCAATGATAGCGCCACTAAAGATCATGAGAACAATAATTTTAATATTTCTGCGTCTGGGATCCATTACTTCCGCTCAACTCCGACACCTGCGAATCGATGGCCCAGAGTCCACTTTAACAGACTTATTGCGATCAGCAGTAAAGCCAGGGGGAACAGCAAGAAGCCCTTACTGACAAATACCAGAATCATCATCAAAAGAGCCGAAACAAAAGCCCATTTTTCTTTCATTGTACCCTTCAGACTCACCGCCGGTGATTTTGAAAAAGGGATTTTAGATAACATCAGGCTTGAGACTATCATGATAAAGGGTAACACGATTCGGGCATCGCCCCCAAGCTGGCGAGGCTGCCACTGTAAAACAGGATATTTATGAATTTGACTCAAAAACAGCCAAATTCCCACCACCGTCAAAGCCATAAGCGGTGTGGGGATACCATAAAATTGCTTTTTTTGATTACCTTCGGCTTCAAGGTTGAATTTTGCTAATCTGATCGATCCAAGCATTAAAGGCATAAAGGCATAAAAGCCTCCCACGAGCTGACCCAGCGGTTCAGCCCAAACCATATATACAAAAACAGACGGAGCCAGGCAAAAAGTGATGATATCTGCCAGAGAATCGAATTGAATTCCAAATTCTGATGTGCTATCCAGGGCTCTGGCGATTTTACCATCAAAGCCGTCAAAGATTCCGCCAAAAATGATAAACCAGGCCGCCCAGAAAAATTCACCGTTTGCTGAGGAGATGATTGACATAAAGCCCAAAAACATGTTAAAAATGGTCAACGAATTAGGTATAAAACGTCGCCTGGGATTTTCTTTGAGTGGGATACGCTTGCGCGCTGTTGTTACTGCCATATCTAATCCAATTTTGCCAGTACGGTAATACCACCGCGCACCGGTTCTTTTAATTCGACCATGAGTTGAGCAACTCTAGGTATCGTCACATCCATACGACTGCCAAATTTGATTAATCCATAACGGTCACCCTGAATGACCTCATCCTCCTCGCGGAGATAATTAATAATTCTTCGAGCCAGTGCACCGGCTACCTGGGCAAATTTTACTTTCATCAAATCGTTTTCCAGCCCCACCACACTCTGCTCGTTAACTTCTGAGGCATCTTCGGCAAAAGCTGCTTTAAAGGCACCATATTTGTATTTAACAAACCGAATCTTCCCACTGATGGGAACCCGATTGATATGCACATTAAGTGGCGAAAGGAACATCGTAATTTTCCAGGCTGAACCGACAAAATCATCTTCAACTTCTTTGATCTCGACAATAACCCCATCTCCAGGGCTCAAAATGTGTTTTGGATCGATTCGAATTTCACGTTCAGGGTCCCTAAAAAAGTAGAGCGTGAATAAGAGCAGAACAGCACTGACCATAGATGGAATTTTCCAGTGTAGGGAGCCTCCTGAAAAAAACGAAATAGTGGTAAGAATAAGGGTCAGTCCTAACACAAAAACAATATTTGAATAACCTTCACGAGCCATAAATAATTTGAATTAAACCTTTCTGTTAAACCGCGCAAAGATAACTGGCAGCTATCCATAATAAAACACGCATTTGTGTGATTAGAGCAGCCAATTTCTTAATAGTTCAGCCGGCGACAGCCAAACATCTGAATACCTCATTAACCATGTTTGGGTACTAAATTCTAACTATTGCGCGCTATTTCCAGCTGTAGTGTGCCAGGAGACTAGGGCGTGATCGATGGTGTCGTTTCACCTAAAATGATAGGCATCGCCATACTTTGCCCTTGACGGAGGATATTCAAAATGAGCTGGTCCCCATTTTTTAAATCCTGCAGGTTAAAATAGGTAAAAATGTCATCATCAGTCTGAATACGCTGCCCATCAAGACCTACGATCAAGTCCCCTACTTCAATCCCACCTCTTTCAGCCGGGGAACCATCTTTTACATCCACCACAACCACACCCGCATCAGCTCCCAGATTTAAAAGCTTGGCTGTGCGAGGATTGTTGGGGCGATAGCTGATCCCAGTGTAATAATTCCGATCAACGAAGCCCTTATTTCGCAATTCATCAATGATAACCATAGCCCGGTTTATGGGCAGCGCAAATCCAATACCGATGGATCCGCTATTATTACTGCCGGAATATATAAAGGTATTGATACCAATGACCTCCCCTTTCGAATTCACCAAGGGTCCGCCACTGTTACCGGAATTGATGGAGGCGTCCGTCTGAATCATATCCTGATAAACCCGACCAGATTGTTGGAATCCAAAATCCATGTGTAAACTGCTGACGATACCTGCAGTTGCAATGGGCATTCTACTTTTACTAAAGAGACCGAAAGGGTTTCCAATGGCAATGGCCCACTCGCCCATAATAATATCATTAGAATTCCCCAGGACGGCGACCTTATAGTCCCCGTGATCCTTGATATTAATCAGAGCCAAGTCTGTCTTTTCATCAATTCCGATCAGATCTGCGCTGTGTTGGGATCCGTCTGCCAGAGTAACCGTAATATCGACTGCGTTTTCCACCACGTGGGCATTGGTGATAATAAATCCCTTCGTATCATATATAAATCCTGATCCAATCGAGGAGACTTTTTCCTGAAACCAGCGCGGTGTACCCGGCATCATAAAGCGCCAAAAAGGATCTGAGGTAAGTGTTGATTGGGAATACCGAATCTGGGTCACCGAGATTCCCACCACTGCCGGGGATACCTCTGCAATGCCTTTGGTTATGGCAGTTTCCCTGGAGTCATACAGATTTGTTTTGACTGGAATTTCAGCTTGATTTACAAACCCATTTTGGGTTGCCACTTCTGTTGAGTAAGTACGCTCATCCAGTGAAGGATTTACGATCTGCCAATTTCGCATTTCTCTTAGGGATAGCGTTAACATTCCCAGGAATAAAGCCAGGGCAAAGATGAGTATTGTTAATTTCTTCATGTTGAAATTTTTGCACCAGTCATTTGATTCAAAGTTTAACCTCCTGTGAGCAGGGACGCAAGGCCGTCCTCATGTTCTGACCATCTGGGCTGAAATTCCTTTGGATAGGATACCCTCATCAAAGTCAAACCCAGTGCCGGTGCAGTAACCGAATGGGCTTTTCGATCAGGTTGATTTAATAATTCAACAAATCGCTGCAGCTCCCATTTGCCACGGGCCACTTCCACCATGCTTCCTACCAGCATCCTCACCATGTGATGGAGAAACCGATTTCCTCTGATAACAAAGCTAAACCCTGCTTCGATATCCGTAAGCCAAGAGGCAGATGTAATCGTACAGATCATATTTTCCGTCTCAGTTCCAGCGAAACAAAAACTGGAAAAATCATGCTTCCCCAGAATTAATTTTGTAGCGCTCTCCAACTTTTCTATATCCAGCGGGAAACGGACAAACCACTGTTTGTTGCGGTTTAGCACATTGGGTCGACCCGTTATCTGGTATCTATATTCTCTATATTCAGGCAAAAATCGGCTATGAAAATCCGCTTTAACCTGCACTGAACCTATGACTCTGATATCTGCTGGAAGGTGTTGGTTTATGGCTCTCCACATTTTGACAGGGGGTATACTGGTCTGGTCAATATCAAAATGCGCCACCTGACCCAGGGCGTGGACCCCGCTGTCAGTTCGTCCGGAGCCAATGATTCCAATCGATCGGTGAAATACTTCAGCTAAAGCCCTTTCCAGAGTTCCCTGAACAGTTTGCGGATCAGCTTGAACTTGCCAGCCGTAATAAGCCGTTCCATCATACTGAATATGCAAGGCGACTCTCATTCAATGTTTTCTTGCTGACTTGCTCTTGAAACCAAGGCCAGCCAGACTGTCATTCCGATCCATAGAATGAATATTCGTTGCTCTAACAAAAGAAATAAGAGTCCCATGCACAACCAGAGGAGAGCTGCTGCTGTCCTATTTCCTGTTGAGGTCTGTTTGTGAATAAGGGGCAAACCACTGATAGCCAAAATATCCCCAATACTTACTGCTCGCTGTATCGTATGGGAGACCATGGCTTTAAACACGCCCTGCCAGAAGCTCAATTTTTGACGAAGTGTTTTTGGGGGCAGCCCGGAAACAAAATAGGTTTGAAAATGGGTAAAACGGTGCCACTCTCGCCGCAAGGAAGGAATAAATTTGATTGCCAGGGTCACCAGAATCTGGAACCTGTCAATTTTTAGACCCAACCACTTAAGCGGGGTGAACAAAACCGTTAACTGCGCAATGACACGGGGGTTATTCAATTGTGACTGAAAAGCGTTAACCATTACAAGGGGCCAGGCAAATCTTTCAACAGCCAACATGAGATATTGCCAGTCCGACCAGAAGAAACCCTCATGCAAGGCTTTCAAGAAAAGAGCTCTCATGAACTCAGAAAACAAGATTTGTAATATTGCAAGAAAGACTACCAGGCCCAAGATGGTTGCGAACGTTTTGAGTGGTTTTGGAGCGCTGAGCCAGAGTGATAACAGGGTGCTGACAGTCACAATCAGATGCCAATAAGGTGAACTTACCAGCCACAATGAAACAAAAATGAGTCCGGCAGAGAGAAATGAAGTCCATAACAACCACTGATTGACTTCTGGTGTGGTGACTTTGAAAACTGGTAAAGGCTCAGACAAAAAAACCTGCTAAAAAGAGAGACTAAATTCTATACTGGCGCTTTCGGAGTTGAATTGAGGGACAACTGTGAGGGCTGCGGTACTGCGCTTTAGATACAAAGCGTCCATGGTGCTCACCAAGTGATTCAAGGCAATGGCGCCAAATGAATAGGTCAAACGTTGCCTCCACAGATATCGTTGCGTTTTGATATCAAAATACTCCAAGCGTTTGTCCTCAGACTCCCAATTCCAATATTCGCCCTTATCAGCAGAATAGATCAGGTCACGTTGCCGATTGCGTAACATTTGTTCGTTGTACTCATCCATATTGTCATATTTGGAGACTCGATCGAGAAAAATATCCGATTTTAATTGGGGATCTGATATTTGGCCAAATTCCTTGGCTGCAAAGAAAAGGTCATTTTCATTACTTTTTGAATTGCTGGCAGCCACACCTACAAATATCCACAGAGCCGCCTCAATGCCGTTGAACAGATATCCTCGCTTAGGTGAATTAAAGCTGTGCTCGCCCCAACCGGGAATAAGCGTACTTTTCAAAACTGAGGGTCGTTGGACATTCGGCGGTAGGTCGCCCCCAAATATCTGGATCACGAAGATGAGCACGAGTAAGACAATTTTATAAGCTGAAGCTGTCAATTTTCAAGTCCTCAAAAAAAACAGGGCTGCTACCAATGAGAATACCCCTAATGTTGTTAATACCACTAACCTGAAAGCCGGTTGATCTTCTAAATAATTTCCCATAATACGAACTGGGAAATCTTCATTCAGCAGCTGCTTCAAGCCCCTTTTTGAAAGTTCGTCTGAAACGCTACCCCGCCATTGGTGCTCAGCTTGATTCCAGAAGAAACGCACGTTGAGATCTAACTGTCTAAGATAAGCAGAGTTCCTTGCTGTTTCGGATAGCTTGTGGTTGATGACCAGGCTCATAGCAACAACTTCCACTTTTACACTATCAGGTCTGACAGATTTTTCAATGTACTCCGCCTCCGAGCCAGTTTGTACACTGGCATTTAAGTATTCGCACGATCGAGAATCTCCAGCAAAATAAAGTTGAAAATTATCTTGAGCCATACCCGTGGAATCCGAAATCGCACGCTGCATATCCTTGATCAGCTCGCTAGCTAAATCCCTGTGACTGGTTTGGGAAAAGCTGTGGAGCGGGATCAACAGGAGTGTCAGAAAGAGTGATTTCAATGCTAAAGCACCCTGTTTACGACAGGTAAAATCATGGAGTAGTACAGACAATCAGTTTTTTCCCGCTGATTTAGCAAACATTACCGCCAGCAGTCCAAGCGCTGAAAGTAACAAGATTGTCAGACCAAATGCATCTCCATTTTTGGTATAAAAAGTCCGAGGCAGACCGATGGGAGCATCGTATACAATTTCGCCCTTTTCTCCCAGGGGAATCGAGGCGGCAATTCTACCGCTGGGGAGAATCATAGCACTGATACCAGTTTGAGCAGCTCTAGCGACACTGACTCGGTGTTCAATAGCGCGTAAACGTCCGGCAGCCAAATGCTGATAAGGACCAGGAGATTTCCCAAGCCATGCGTCGTTTGTAACAATTGACATGAGGTCAGCACCGTTGGTCAAAAATTCTCTAAAAATATACGGGTCGGCAGACTCATAACAGATTACGGCTCCCAAATCGGTGACTTCCTCCCTGTCCCCCATAGGATAAATCAGAGCTTCTTCACCTGGCTGAAAATTAGCCTGACCAATATTCAAACTTTTTAAAACTGGAAATGTATCAACCAATGGGATCCGTTCGGCGAAAGGCACCAGTCCCTGCTTGCTATATATAGCAGCCGGTAAGCCTGGTGAGTAAAAGAAAGCAGAGTTATAATAAATATATTCGCCTGCTTCTTCTTCATGATGAAGAGCACCCGTGAGAATAGAAACGGCATTGGTTTCGACAAATTTTCTAATTTTTCTATCAAACTGAGGATAATAGCTCAAATGAGCCGGTATGGCACTTTCGGGCCAGATAAAAATCTTTACACTATCAACCAGTAACTTCTCAGATTGGGTTAAGATGGCTTGAACGTGTTTGGTCTTCTTTTCCCGAATCCATTTTTCATGGGGATCAAGGTTGGTTTGAATGATACCGACTCTGATGGATGATTTTTTCAGCTCACCGACCACCTTCATACGTACAGCGCCAAAAATAAAAGTCCCGACAATGATGAATCCCAAAATCCCCCAGACCAATTGTTGCGTTCTTACGGTAAGTTTCCCGAACTCCAACTGATAGAGAATTGTATTGATCATGACCACCCAAAAGCTCACAGCGTAAATACCGCCATATTCTGCGAGCTGCAGAATTGGTAAAGCAAAATTTTGGGTCATTGCCAGGGAGAGCCATGGAAAAGCCAGGGTATAGCCGTGATAACTAAAAAGGAACTCAATGGAAACCCAGAATATTGGGGCTAGCCATAGACCTTTCGTACCAAGATTACGTCCCGAACGGGAGATAATTAGTCCAAAGAGCCCAAACCATAGGGATATATAAGCAACAGTTCCCATCATGGAGGCAGAGGCAACAAGAAAGGAGGTCCCAGAATTGTTGGCTATCCAATTGAGACTCGTGAGCGTAAAGACAAATCCCGTAATGTATCCGAGCTTGAATCCCCGTTGCCATCCGATTTGCTGCAAGGCTGCCCAAAGGGGAAGCCATGCTACCCAGGCAACAAAGAACATATCAAATGGTGGAAAGCTCAGGGTTAGCAGAAGACCTGATAATATGGCCAATGTTTCAGGTGAGAATCGTCTTTTCATAATTTTGCTGCTGTCAACTCCCTTGATTTTCCTGAAGATACTGCTTTAATATGAGCGCTGCAGCGATCCGATCCACAGCCCCCTTATCGTCACCAACCTTTTTACCCATCTGATGCAAGGATGCTTCGGCTTCAACAGAGCTATAGCTTTCATCAATCGTGTGAACAGGCTGGGTTATTGATCCTTTAAGCAGCTCGATAAAGACTTCAACTCGCTTGGCTTGTTCGCTTTTTTCAGCACCAGGTCTGAGAGGCACACCTACGACAACCTCACTGACCTGCTCCTTCAAAATTACGCCAACTATTTGCACAACAGCATCCTCATTATTTTTTATGAGGAGGGTCTCGTACGGACTGGCAATTATTCTTAAGGGGTCTGACAAAGCCAGCCCAACACGACGCCCCCCAGGGTCAATCGCGAGAATTCGTCCAAACAAGAGCTGGTTTCGCTTTATTTCTTCACAACGGGCTGCTTCAATATTTCTTTGAGTAATTTACCAGGTTTGAAGTGGGTCTTCCTTCTAGCCGGGACATAAATTTCCTCATTGGTGCGAGGATTGCGAGCCCTTGGTTTGGCTTTGGTGGGTTT
>JABMOT010000198.1 GCA_013202385.1 Fidelibacterota bacterium | reverse complement strand
TGATCAAGATCATTATGAGGTAGGTCTATTTCATTTCCTTAAGATACCGAAAGAAATCTGACTCTGGTGTGAGTACAAGCTTAGTTTTGTCATCAAATACTTTCTTATAGGCATCCAGTGTTCTTACAAATTCGTAAAATTCCGGGTCCTTTTCGTAAGCTGTGGCATAGATTTTAATAGCTTGAGCTTCACCGTTTCCACGAACGATCTGGGCTGCCTTATAGGCATCAGCCAGGATAATCTCGCGATTTTTATCGGTCTCAGCACGAATCTTCACTGCTTCTTCATCACCCTCAGAACGAAATTGCTTAGCCATACGATGGCGCTCGGCCTGCATGCGATCAAAAACAGCCTGTTCGTTCTCACGGGGGAGATCAGCGCGTTTGATGCGGACATCCACAATCTCTATCCCATATTCATGAGCAGTCATGGTTGCATTTAAGGTCACTTTGTGCATGAGGGAATCGCGCATGGTGGAGACAATCTCGCGCATGAGATGGGTTCCCAACTGAACCCGAAGACTTGAATAGATAATATCATCCAGACGGCTTTGGGCCAGGGCTTGAGTTCTCATTGTTTGCATAAATTTTAAGGGATCAGAAATTCTCCACTGGGCGTAGTTGTCCAGAATCAAATTTTTCTTATCCTCAGTTAAAATTGTGTTGGGAGCACTGTCGTATTCCAAAAGCCGCTTATCAAAGACTGTGGCAGTTTGGATAAATGGAAGCTTGAAATTCAAACCTGGTTCCGTGATATTGCGAACTGGTTTTCCCAACTGAACAATAACAACTTGCTCGGTTTCATCCACAATCATGATGCCGCCGGAAACGAAGAGCAGCAACAGGACCAAAATAGTGATGGTTCCTATATTTTTCATTTCGTAGCCCCTTTCACCTTTTCCAGACTCAAGACATTGACGAGGCCACCGGCGTCTTTCCCATCTACAATATATTTATCAAGACCAGGAAGAATCTCTTCCATGGTTTCAATATACATACGTGTACGCGTAACATTTTTGGCCTGGCTGTATTGATTTAACATCTGAGTAAAGCGTGAGGCATCTCCCTCAGCCTCCTTGATGCGTTTCTGCTGAAAAGCTTCGGCTTCTTGGTAAGCCTGGGCTGCTTCTCCACGGGCTTGGGGGATAATCTCATTTTGATATCCCAGCGCTACATTCACCTTTTTCTCGCGTTCCTCTTTAGCAGATTGAACATCCTTGAAAGCGGCATCAACCTGTTGGGGAGGCGTTACATCTTGCAGTTTAACTTCTGCGACATAAATCCCAGCTTCATAGCTGTCAAGGACCTTCTGAAGCAGCATCTTTGTCTCGGCCTCAATATAGGCCTTACCGGAAGTCAGGGTTCGATCAATGGGCTGTGAGCCCACAACTTGGCGAATGGCAGCTTCGGAGGCATGGGATACCGCCCTCTGAGGATCAGCCACTCTGAATAGAAATTGTCCGGCATCCTTAATCTTATACTGCACGACCAGATCCACGCTGACAATATTCTCATCGCCAGTAAGCATGAGTGCTTCAAGCGGAACATCCTTATACTGAGCCGAGTTCTGACTTCCGCCGGATCGCACCGTACGAAAGCCCAGCTCCAAGCGTCGGACTTCCTCAACATTCACGAGGTCAACAGTTTGGATTGGCCAGGGAAATTTAAACCTCAACCCTGGTTGTGTGATTTGAGACAGTTTCCCAAATGTTTTAACGACCCCATTTTGTTCAGGATCGACAACGTAAAAAGGTCCAGCAAAGAAAATCCAGACCAGAATCAATAGTATTACGGGATAAATAAAGGTCTTCATCCCAAAATCTGGAATCTCTATCTCACTATCTCCGATAACAATGCGTTTACCTGCCATAATTCCTCCTATTTATAATAGCGTTTTAATATAGGGAGCACTTCAACGAATGTCAGCTTAATCGAAACTTTCTCAGTACTTTTTCGATTTAGAGTTGCGGGTCAGGAAGTAACTTTTCTCAGCCCTGTTTACAGTGTGATGTAACATTGGCATCGGTATATCGTCAGGCTTCTCACTACAAAACGGGGGTAAAAAAGAGCTCAATTTTGTGCAGCTGAACTCCTGAATAGATATATAATCTAAATTGTAATAGGATTCGTTTAGAGTGTCCTTTATAATTGTTTCCTTATGAAAAGTTTGTCTACACTGTTTAAAGAAATACTACTTCTCGTGTTGATCTCTGGCGTAATTGGCATTGCTGCTCAGGCTGTCCTGCCAAATGGGATTGGTCTGAAAACGGACCTCATCCTGGTGGGTAACGATTCCAGCCAGGTGGCAGTACCTGCCATTGCGATCAATCCCCGGGGCGATGACACGCGCGCTGAAAATATAACTCTGGCTGAAGCCTATCTGGCCCACCAGGATGGAGCTGCTCTATTTTTTGATGCACGAAGTTCGGAAGAATATGCCGAGGGTCACATTCAGGCCGCTATCAATTTACCGGTCCATGCTTTCATGGACTCACTGGCCTTTCTGGAAAACCTCAATTTTGATTCCCAAATTATCACCTACTGTGATGGAGCAGACTGCAATGCTTCTATTGACCTCGCCGCTGACCTGAAAATGATGGGCTTCACCAGAGTCGTATTTTTCTTTGGCGGATGGCAGGAATGGCAAACGGCCGAATATCCTGTCGAGCGCGGTCGCTGAGATGTTGGTGCAGTTAAAAATATTTCTGAATACCCGGGTAGGCTTCATCCTTGTTCAGCTATTACGTATTGGGCTTGGACTGCTTTTCGTCTATGCCAGCTTGGATAAAATCTGGCACCCCGGGCTGTTTGCAAAAGCCATTTCCAACTATCGACTTTTACCCTTACCCCTACTCCAACTGTCAGCAATCATTTTACCCTGGCTGGAGTTGACCTGTGGTGTCGCGCTCATTCTAAATCGCTATCATCGGGCAGCTAACCTGCTGATTGCCAGCCTTCTGCTGATCTTTATACTAGCCATTCTTTCAGCGATGGCTCGTGGTCTTGATTTTAATTGTGGCTGTTTTGGTCTTAGCGGCGAAGAATCAAATATTGGTCTTTGGAAAATCGCTCAAAATATGGGACTTCTTTTGAGCAGTATTATTCTAGAATTTCGTTTTCGTGATGAAAGCCAAGGGGCTTAAACTCTGCTCCGTTCATTCATTATATCTTTAGAGCTTCCGTATTCGTTTCAACCGGCGCTATGGTCAAGAGTGACGCATTTTCCATGTACCGCTTGATATGATGAGCCAACAATCCCCCATGATAGCCATCCATGATACGATGATCAAAGGTTCCAGTCATGGGCAAAATTTTTCGAATTACCACTTTACCGTCCATAACAACAGCTTTATCTTCCTCTTTTCCCATAATCAATACCGCCGGTAATTTTGATCCCGGAAATAGGGCACCCATGCCGATGCTTAAACCATGTGACCCAATGTTTGAAAGCAGGATGGAGCCAAAAGCATTGTGACCCAAACCCATGGATTTGATTTCAATTCCCAGGGTATTGGTAATAAATCGGATCAACAAAAATGTCAACCGTCTAAAAGGCCATGGAATCTTAGATAAAAAAGTCTTGTTCTCCATGGTCGCATTATCTGAACCACTTCGAGCTTCGGCGACCCGATTTCGAATTGCCTCGCCAATTTCATAAACAGTCTTTTTGTGAGCATCGTGGAGCTTCACGCTGGTCATCTCTTTACCGCCATGCATGTTTACTGCCACCGTTACGATGACCGCGTCTCGTTGAACGACATGGCCCCGTTTGACGAAGGCGTTCATCTCTGGAATATCCCAGCCGATAGCCCTGCCAACAGCCCCGGCCACCAGATGGGTCATGGTAATACGTTTTCCCTCACTGCGATTCGCTTTAATTAATTCCCAGGCATCAGTGACGTCTATTTCAAGCATCCCGTAAATTTTGCCCTCATTGGGAGCACCATACACGGCTGTAGATATAGTTCGCCAGGAGCTATTGATTTTTTTCATGCACTAAAGATAGGCATATATTTAATACAACCAATTTGAAAAGACACAGGATTTTATTTACCCTTCCCACTGGGGAAATTGTTTTGTACCACCTATGGATAAAACTCTATTGCCTCGCTTTTTGATGGCTGAGTCGCCCAGCTGGGAAAGTAGTTGACTCTTAATCATTTTTCATTAGCTGTTATTATTGAACTTACAACCAAAACATATCCAGTAATATGCTAGCAGCTCGTTAAGCTGCATTATTGCGTGTATCAGGAGCTGAATAGCTAACTTGTGTATATTCTGCCCCTGAGTTTTGAGGTCACGGGCTTGTGACAATTGTTTAGTGACCGATTCTTACTTGAGGTAGAGCATCTTTATTACCTGGCTGTGGTCACCTGCAACCAATCTTGCAAAGTAGATTCCTGTACTGATAGTATTACCAGC
>JABMOT010000197.1 GCA_013202385.1 Fidelibacterota bacterium | reverse complement strand
TCAGTTTGATCTGCGTAAGGCTTTGAGTGCTGATCTGGAGCTCCCAGCAGTGGTCATCGATGCCGATATTGCAGATGAACGGGTCTGGTCAGAGCAGCAAATCCAGACTCGACTGGAAGCTTTTTGTGAAACCCTGGAGGATCAGAGTAATGGTTGATCACTATTTTGCCGGTGTTGATGTGGGTTCACTCAGCACGGATGTCGTCATTCTGGATTCAGCTGGTAACATGGTGTCAGCGATCGTGTTGCCTACAGGAGTCAATGGTGGTGCCGCTGCTGAACAGGCATTCGACCAGGCACTGGAGCAATCGAAGCTAACTCGGGATAACGTCGCAGCCGTTACCGCAACGGGCTATGGAAGAGCTTCTGTGGCCTTTGCCACGGGTAAAACGACTGAGATTTCTTGTCATGGTGTGGGTGCTCACCACCTATTCCCAAAGACTGGGACCGTTATGGATATCGGTGGTCAAGATAGCAAGGTGATTCAGGTTGATGCCAGAGGACGGATGCTGGATTTCAGCATGAATGACAAATGTGCGGCTGGCACAGGTCGATTCCTCGAAGTCATGGCTGATCGACTTGAATATGATATGGATGAATTAAGTAATCCCCGCTACATTTCAGGTCCGAGCGCTCCGATCAGCAGTACCTGTACCGTATTTGCTGAAAGTGAAGTCATCTCGCTACTGGCCAAAGACACACCTCGAGAACAAATCGTCAACGGTTTGCAAAGATCCATAGCGAACCGTATCTGGAGCATGGTGAGTAATCTTGGCATCTTAGGCGAAGTCACATTGAGCGGTGGCGTTGCCAACAACAAAGGGTTGGTGTTAATTCTTGAAGAAAAGCTCGGCTGTCCTCTGAATGTGCCTGAAAACCCGCAAATAGTGGGTGCTTTGGGTGCCGCACATATCGCCATGGGGAAATTTTTGGGTTAGATTATTGGCGTAAACTCTTAACCCTTCGGGAACAATTGAAGTCAAAGGGGTTACATAAACGGAGGTGAGTTATGAAACTTAGTCGAATTGTTACCCTGATACTTTTGATCGCCATCGCTACTCACGCGAATCCCCGTCATCGAAACAGCCACCGTTCCCATTATCCCAATTATAGACATAACTCATATTATTATTCTGGTCATTACAACAATCATTTCTCAGCCTATGGAAACTACCGTTATTACACACCCGTTGTTCTTACAACCCAGTCCACGACAACTTATCCAACAAACCTCGTGCTGGTCACAGCGGACAGTGTTGCTGAAGATATTGTCTTATTGAATAGCATTATGATGCGTGGTCTGATTACAGAAAAAGATTACGATCGGGCAAAAACAACCCTTTTAAATCGCATCGGCATGGCTGTAAATCCCCAAGCCATGGAACTTAGCCTGGCTTCAATTGTCGACCAGATCGAGACCCTCTATCAGATGCAAACCCGCCAGCTTTTAACCGAAAAAGAGTATCAGAAGCAAAAAAGTAAATTACTGGCGTTGATTTAACCTTCCGAAATTCCTATCGATTATTTATAGCTCACATCGGTTATTTCAAGATCTATGTAGCAATACTCTCCCTCAGGATGTTCCCAGATGGCTTTTCCTTTGGTAGCCAATTGAAGTCCCCCACGCTCCGCGTAGCCAGTTGCCGGTGTTCGCCAGGGCAGAAATAATTTCTCCTTGCCCTTGATATAGTATCGATTACAGGTGAACTCTGTAAACCGTCCCAATTCATCAAAAGAGAAAATGCCCTCCACTGATTTGTCATGGATAGTGAGGATTCCCCTGGCTGAAAGTGAGTCAATCGCTTCCCAGCTTAAGTGAGAATCAAGAAAGGACTGCGGAAACCAAATGGCTTCTGAAAGGTAACGCGTCATAGCGCCTTGATCCATCTCAGCACCCTTTTCATTTACGATAGGTATAAATCCCAACAATTTGATGCGCATATTTCCCTCACCATTTTCCAGGCGATCACTCCCGGTGATGTGTACATATGGAGCCATCTTCATATTCACTTTCCAGATGAAAGAAGCGGAGGGTATATCGTACTCCTGCTCAGCCGTAAACGGAGTCCAGGGTTTGTCTGGAGCCATTTTAAATT
>JABMOT010000196.1 GCA_013202385.1 Fidelibacterota bacterium | reverse complement strand
TACTCCCATCAATTCTGATAACATTGAGAGCCAACTGGTATTTTTACACATCCATTGAGGAAGATTCAAAAAAAATTGAGGGCGGACTCTGGCGCATCGCTGTGACTCTGCTTTTGATGGCTGTCTTTTACTGGTTTCTCTGGTTTAGACCTGAGAAGCGGCTATTCAAATTTATCAGGAATGTAGCGCCTTTCATATTCGCCATAGCTGTTTACACCAATCTACATGATACGATCCATTTTGTAAATCCCAATGATATCCACTTTCAACTCAATGCCATTGATGAATGGATGTTTGGCGTTTCACCAACTGTTTGGGCCGAACAGTTTTATAGCCCTGCTCTTACTGACTGGCTATCCTTCGCCTATATGAACTATTTCTGGATAACGGTCATCCTCGCTCTTTACATGTATTATAAGGGTGAAGATCGGGAATTTAGAACCCTGATGCTCACCATGATGTTGTGCTATTATGGCGGATATTTGCTCTATATTTTGTTTCCTGCTGCCCCGCCCAGACTGGCTCTTGCAGACCTCTATCATATCAACATTTTCAAGGGAACTTCCCTGATTACGGAAAGCGCTCGTAAAGTGGTAAATATTAGTGCTTCCTCTGCCAGAGGGGCATTTCCCTCACTGCATTGTACGATTACCTTTTTGACGCTGGGAATGGCCTGGCGCTTCCATAAGGGTTTATTTTGGGTTTTCTTACCCATTGGAATATCCCTTATTGTAGCGACTGTCTACCTGAGACATCACTATATTGTTGATATCTATGCCGGATTATTCCTGTGTATCGTGGTGTGGTACTTGACCCCTTATATTGATTCAAGGTGGCGGGGTTTTCAGGCAAAAAAAGGGATCATTACAAAAAGTCCCGCAGTTTTCCAGATCAGGGAAAAACCTTAACAGGTCTATGGAACCGTACCCAAACTCCTGATTGTGTGTGGTAGAGGATGCAAGATTAGCGAGCTCTCAAACCAAAGAAAATCCACCCGATGTGATCTTTTTTTGATTGGGCATACCAAAGGGCATGACTAATATTCGCGAATGTTTGGTTCTATACTAAAATTTAGCCTGCTTATTTTTCTATCAATGCTTTCCATTTCAGCAGCTCAACCCACTTGCAGCTACTGCAATAAACCCATCACGGGCGCTTATCTAACTTCCGATGCTAAAGCCTATCACGAAGATTGTTATCATGATCATATTCAGCCGCGCTGTGATTACTGTAAAAAACCCATTGACGGTCGCCATAACATACTGGACGGAAAAAAATATCATCCCACTTGTTATCGAGATAATATTTTACCCAAATGTGATATTTGTACGCGTCCCCTCGAGGGAGCCTATATCACTGATTTTTGGAACAATTCATTTCACAAATATCACGCCGATGATTTACAGGAGTGTTACACCTGCGGTCGCCTTATCTCTGAAAAGCTGACTTTCGGTGGATATCTCCTCGGGGATGGGCGAAACTTATGTGGAATTTGCAACGAAACGGCTGTTACCGATGACTTCCTCCTCGAAGCGTCCCTCACATATGTAACTCGACTTCTGAACTATAATGGAATCTATGGCATTCCACAAGACATCCCAATTACACTGGTCGATGCGAATACGCTCAAGCGGCTGGCTCATTCCCAGTCCGATGCAATGCATGGTTTTACAGATCAAAACATTCAAACGCTAAGCGGAAAAGTAATTTCAAAAGAAAGTCACATATTTATCCTCTCCCATTTGCCCCTGCTCATGTTTAGAGCAGTTTTAGCCCACGAATTGCTCCATGTTTATCTATTTGAAAACAATCTTGATTTGAAGCCAGATATGCGTGAAGGGTTCTGTAATCTGGGAACTGAAATGGTGTATCTTGATAATAATTCGGAATATGCCAAGTTCAGATTAACCAATATGAAGGCAAGTAAAGATCCTGATTATGGAATCGGCTATCAAAAGATGTCAAAACTATTGGAAAAATGGGGTTGGACATACCTATTGGGAAGACTTGATAAATATCAATAAACTGATCCGCCTTGCCAAATCAAAGCTCCAACTATTTAATCCCGTCTATACTTTCTGAGCTCTCTACATCCTGTCAATTTCCTCAATGAAGTGAGTTTTTTGGAAAGATGACTAAAACCGTATTGAATAATGTTGAACTTGAATGAATCGATTTTATTTTACTCCATTATAGAAGTACGTATATTTTCTAATTGCGGCTCTGAGCCGTGTCAACAATCAATGCGGACTTATAATCATGAACCAATGGAGTTGTAATTATGAGAATGAAACAAACGATTATTTACGCAATCAGTTTGGCCTTGTTCGTTAGCTGTGCTACCGTAGAGCAATATAGTGGAAAAGCATTACTTGTTGTCGGGGGCGCAGTGGCTAAGGCTATGGAGGGGAAATCAGCTAAAGTCTCTGACATTACCCCATTTATTAAATTAAATAATGTGAATCGAGCACGTCCCTTGACAGCCCTTGAGGCTGAATATATGGCCAAAGCCGGGATCGTGGCTCCTGTCAATCCAAGCAATGTGACAATTTTGTTTTCAAGAGGCATGAAACTGTTGCAAATCGAGGGCTCAGTCCAGGTCAATGATCAAAACATGGTCTATTATGGAAGTGGTGTATATATGCTTCCACTTGACATGGAAAACGGAAGTAAATTAAATTTCAACATCAAGGGCAATGATGAGGCGGCGGTAATCTTTAGCGAAACATACAGGGGCGACAAAATTACTTTGACCAGTCCCGCGCCAGGCACTGGTCTTGATTTGTCCAGTGGTTTTGATATTGAGTGGACGCCAGGGAGTGACACTTCAAAAGTGGTTAAGCTCTCCATGTTTGTCACTCAAATCGGATTGGAAAATATTCTGCCTGTGGCCTTGTTTAATGATGTTGGACATGCCCATATAAGCCCCGAAATGTTGGCAGAAAGTCTCCAACCAGCTACAAAATTTAAATTGGGTGATAATGTACTTCAACTGGAACGACAGAAAGACGAGATCAGATATCTTTTTAATGGAGATGCGATTGTTAGCTATATCGATGGAGATGCAGTGGAAGTTAGCGTCAGTGGAACTCCGGAAAAAAGAGAGGGTCCAGCCATTCCTGCCATTGAAATAAGCGAAGGTGATGTGACGGTGGTGATTGCCCCCTCACAATACAAATACAACCCTCTGGTTGGTGCAGTAGCTGATGTAGACAAACTAAAACAGGTAGGATTGAGCTCCTTTGTCTTTAAAGGAGTCACGGGGGGATCCTGGGAGAAAAGTGAGACCAAGGGCAACACCGTAACAACGACCACAAAACGTTGGGGTAAGGATTTTGGTGTTCCGGTTTTAACACAGATGGCTGACTATATGGCCAATGGATTGATGGCTGCCATGACAGTGGGTCTTGGGGCATCGGAAGTACCACAAGCAGCTGTTACTGGGAGTGCGGCCTATCAAAGAATGGCCTCGCTAAAACCAGTATCTGATACCAAATCATTCACAGTAAAAGCAAGGGATTTGGCCGATTTCAGTTCCTGGAAAAATATCAAGGTGCGAGTAGGCGGTACAGATTCATGGTATTTTGATATGCTGAACGCGTCTGGAGC
>JABMOT010000195.1 GCA_013202385.1 Fidelibacterota bacterium | reverse complement strand
GATCATCTCTATGCCGTCATTGAAGATCATGCTATTGAAAATAGCACCAATAAAATATTCTCTTCTGAGGCGCTCTGGATAACTGCAGACGATGGGCTTCAGGTTCTCGGCGGTTATGGGTTTTCAGAAGAATACCCATTTGCTCGCCTGCTCCGAGATGAGCGGGTCAATAGAATCTTTGAAGGCACCAACGAAATCAACAAGCTCATCATTTCAGGTATTGCCATGAAAAAGGCCATATTGGAAGAGCTCCCCATTCGTGAGCAGGTTCAGGCATTGGGCAGTGACTGGATGCCTGCTGTCGATATTCCTGAGAATCATCCGCTTACACAAGAAATCAAGGCTGTGGAGCTAGGACGGGGAATCGTTCTAAAAACACTGGATGAATTGATATTAAAATATGGCCAGGATTTCAAGAATACTCAATTTGAAATAGAAGCATTTGCTAATATGATCATTGCTCAACAGGTCATTTTTAGTGTGCTGCGAAGGACTTTACAGCTTGATCCGTCTTATCCTCGTCGCGACGTGGTGGTTTCTATTCTCAAAGTTTCAGTTTTGCGAAATCTGGAAGCCATCATCTCAAATGCAAAAAAAATCTTACGGCATATTCTCAACGAAAAAGAGCGGGCTAGCAAGTTGAGTAAGCTGGACCAGACAATAAGTGAGTTGGCGTATCATGCTGATGTGATTGCTGAGCAAAAACATGTTTTCCAACTCTTACTCCAACGCGGATCCTATCCGCTAAACGATTAAGAGCGTAACGTATTAGGAGGTTTATGATGAGCGAAAGATATAGTGTAATTGTAGATGCAGTCCGGAGTCCCATTGGGATAAAAAATGGTGAAATGATGGGTATGCGGCCTGATGATATTGCCGCACAGGTCGTGAAAGCATTAATGGCGCGAAATCCTCAGGTAAAGCCGGAGATGGTTGAAGACCTGGTACTCGGATGTGCCTTTCCTGAAGGAAATCAAGGAATGCTCATGGGCCGCGGTGTAGCTCTGCTGGCGGGACTCCCAATAACGACGCCTGGAAGCACGGTGAATCGCTTTTGTGGATCATCGATGGATGCCCTGCATCAGTTAAGCACGGCCATCATTGCTGGCGACAAGGAAATTGGCATCGCAGCAGGTGTAGAGGATATGTTTAGCGTCCCAATGGGTGGTTATAACCCTGATTTTAATCCAGAACTTTATGAAATGGATTACTACATGGGTATGGGCGAAACAGCCGAAAATCTGGCAAAGGAGCTCGATATTAGCCGCGAGGATCAGGAAGCCTTTGCCATTGCATCCCACAAAAAAGCTCTGGCTGCACAAGTGGCTGGAAATTTTGACAATGAGATCATTCCCATTGAGATCGAGGGCGTAAGAGTGGAAAAGGATGAAGGTCCCAGAGAGCCAAATGTGGAGAAGATCAAGTCATTGTCTCCGGCATTCTTAGCGGACGGGAGTATCACTGCTGCTACCTCAAGCCCCATTAGTGTCGGTGCTTCTGCGGTGCTAGTCATGAGTAATACCAAGGCTGAAGAATTGGGCTTAAAAGTAAGAGCCAAGATCATATCCAGAGCGGTCGCTGGTGTAGAGCCAACACTTATGGGTTCGGGTCCATTACCTGCTACAAAAAAAGCATTGGCGAATGTGGGGATGACATTGGATCAAATGGATGTCATTGAATTGAATGAAGCTTTTGGCGCTCAATCTCTTTACGTCATTCGCAAGGGAGAATGGCCATTAGAAAAGATCAATTTGAATGGTGGCGCCATTGCTCTTGGACATCCTCTGGGATGCTCTGGGGCTAGAATTGTAACGACACTTTTAAATGTTATGGAACAGAATGACTCGCGATATGGATTGGCAACCATGTGTATTGGCACTGGGCAAGGCATCGCTACCATACTTGAGAGGAGCTGATTATGGCGTTTAAAATTGAGAAGGTAGCTGTTTTAGGAGCTGGTGTGATGGGGGCTCAAATCGCCACCCATCTCTCAAATGCAGGCATTCCTAGCTATCTGTTCGATATGAATCAGGAATTAGCTGAACAGGGCTTGGAGGGGATGAACAAGCTAAAACCCAGTCCAGTATATAACCCAAAGACACTGGAACTGATTACGCCTTGTAATTATGATGATCATCTTGATAAGATCAACGAAGTGGATTGGGTTGTAGAGGTTATCGCAGAAAGACTGGATTGGAAGCAGGGACTCTTTGAAAAAATTGTTCCCAAGCTGAATGCCACAGCCTTGCTCACAAGCAACACTTCGGGTCTGGCTTTGTCAGAAATGGCTGCAGTTTTGCCGGATGATGTCAAGAAACGTTTCTTTATCACTCATTTCTTTAATCCGCCGCGCTATATGAAATTAGTGGAATTGGTCGGCGGACCAGAGACTGATCGGGATGCTATGCAGGACATGGCCACTTTTCTTGAGGATGATTTAGGAAAGGGTGTCGTCTGGGCAAAGGATACAGCGAACTTTATTGCCAACCGGATTGGTGTTTATGGGATGATGTTGACTTTAAAATTAGCCCGAGAAAAGCGATTGAGCATACCTGATGTTGATGCCCTGACCGGAACGCTGATTGGTCACATGAAGTCAGCAACCTTCAGGACGGGTGATGTTGTTGGACTTGACACACTGGTGCATGTCGCTGAAAATGCCTACGACAAAGGCGAAGCAGATGAAGCGCGGGATATGTTCCTGATCCCTGACTACCTGCAATCCATGTTGGATAAAGGATGGTTGGGTCAGAAAACACAGCAAGGTTTTTATAAAAAGGACGAAAATCGAAACATTCTAGCCCTCAATTTGGATACGCTTGAGTATGAACTGCCTGTTAAAAAGAAATTTGATGCAATTCGTGTTTCGAAAAATGAAACTTATCTCCCGGGCAAGTTGAGAAGTTTAGTGAGGATTGATGATGTTGCTGGTAAGTTTCTCTGGGAACTCAATGCAGGAATTCTCATCTATTCAGCCAATCGGCTTCCTGAAATATCCGATGACATTGTAAATATAGATAATGCCATGAAGTGGGGTTTTGGCTGGGATATTGGTCCTTTCGAAGTCTGGGACGCTCTAGGTGTCAAAGAATCCACAACACGGATGCAAGCAGATGGTCGCAAAATTCCGTCCTGGGTAACAAGCATGCTTCAAGACGGCTTTACCTCATTTTATGGATTCGATGGTAAAGTTAAAACCTATTATGATCCAGCCAGCAAATCCATGCTGCCTGTACCAACACATCTCCTTGCTGTCGATTTTGATGTGATTAAAAAAACGGGTGGCCTGATCAAAAAGGATTGGTCAGCCTCATTGATTGATCTTGGCGATGGAGTGGCTGCCGTCACTTTACATTCAGTACTCCAGCCCACTTTCAATCCAATAGATGGTTCGATCATAAGTATGTTTGACCAGGCTGTTGATTGGGTTCAAGAGAATGGCTATAAAGGGCTGGTGATTGCTTCTGAAGCGCCTCACTTCTCTGCAGGTGCTAATCTGGCACTTATGCTTAGAGCCATTGATGAAAAAGATTGGGATGGTCTTGATGCCATGAGTAAGGCGATGCAGGATACCCTTCAAAAACTACGATTTGCTCCATTCCCGGTGGTTGCCGCGCCTCATTCACTCGCTCTGGGAGGTGGATATGAAACGATTGGCGCCTGTGATCGAATTGTCGCTGCCGCCGAGCTTTATACCGGTCTGGTTGAAGTTGGCGTTGGTCTTATCCCCGGTGCAGGTGGGAATCTGCGCATGATTATGAAAACCCAGGATCGATTTTCCAAAGGCCGAACAGGTGCCTTTCAGGTCGCTCAGAAAGCCTTCGAAGCGATTGGATTTGCCAAGATTTCAATGTCAGCTAAACACGCAGTTTCCATTGGCTACCTCACTAAAGATGATGTCATTATTGTGAATGGGGATCATCGCGTGGCTCGAGCTAAAGCTGAAGTCCTATCAATGAGTGATGGTTATGCAGCACCTGAAATGAGGACCGATCTTTTTCTACCTGGAAAAGGTGGCCGATTGGCGGTCAAAGCCAGTGTGAAAGGTTTCCTTAAATCAGGAAAGATCTCTGAACACGATGCCCTTATAGCTGAGAAGTTAGCTTTCGTTCTCACGGGGGGTGATAGAGGTGGCATTATGAAGCCTTTGGATGAACAGTATCTACTGGATATAGAAAGAGAAGCGTTTGTTTCACTTGGTGGGGAACCAAAGACGCGTGCACGCATAGAATACATGTTGAAACGAGGTAAACCTCTCAGAAACTAATTGGCATCCCAGGCTTTCCTCCTAAGGATGCTTTCTGTGAAAAGGCGGCGAGAAGTATTGCCGCCTTTTTGTATTTAATAAACCGTCGATTCAATTAACTTTCTTGCCTGTTATTCATTAATAGCAACGACTAAAATATTTTTTTTAAACGAATCATCGAATTTGGATCAATTATGAACACTGAAGAAAAACAATTATTACGAGAACGCATTCATTCAGAGATTTCGAGTGCTAACGAACAAGTTTTGGAACTTGAAGAGCTGACGCAACCCATTGTGCCAGATGCAGCGATAGGTCGTATCTCACGCATGGAAGCGATGAATACAAAAAGTGTCAATGAACTCTTACTTTCAAAAACAAAGACCAAACTTCAGAAACTTGAAACATCCCTCTCATTTATTGATCGTGCGGATTATGGTTTGTGTAGAACATGCAAAAAACCAATTCCCCTGGGACGCATGATGATGCTCCCCGAATCTGACAAATGTGTAGATTGTGCATAGCAAAAGACTCTAAATGATTAGGATTAAAAAATATTTTCGGGCTTTCCCCTTGCTGATATTAGTTGCTTGCATGCCTCACTCTGAAATAATAATGAAGGACCCTTCATTCATCCCAAATGACATTGATCCATATATCTGGCTAGAAGAAGTCGAAGGTGATTCGGCCCTTAATTGGGTTAAAGAACAGAACACTGTGACGTTGGCCGAGCTAAAAGTTGACCCCCGCTTTTCACAATTTGAGAGTGAAGCCTTGGCTATTTATGAGGCTCAGGATAAAATTGCTTATGGTACCATCAGAGGAGCATACATATACAATTTTTGGCAAGACGAGGCACATATCCGGGGTATCTGGCGTCGCTCTCCTGTAAAAGCATATCTGGATAACAGACCAGAATGGGATGTCATCCTTGATATTGATGAACTGGCGAAGACTGAAGCTGAGAATTGGGTATACAAGGCTGCCAAAGGTATGCCTCCTGCCTACAATCGATTCCTCATCGAACTATCCCGTGGCGGAAAAGATGCTGTGGTTGTTAGAGAATATGATATTGCCTCCAGAAAATTTGTGGCAGATGGTTTTAATGTAGCTGAAGCCAAAAGCGATGTTAGTTGGATAACAACCGATAAAGTTTTTGTTGCAACTGATTTTGGTCAAGGCAGCATGACTGAGAGTGGATATCCGGCTACCGTCCGGGTTTGGAACCGCGGGGAGAAATTGTCAGCAAGCCAGGAAGTAGCCAGAGTTCCTGTAGCAGAGTTAGGTGTATGGGGCTGGACTCAATTTACCTTAAATAAACAATATCAGCTGATTAGTAAGTCCAAGGATTTTTGGTCCCACGAAATCATGCTACTTGGAGAGGGCAACGAACTCAGAAAATTAGATCTGCCTCATGATGCAGATTTTCAGGGAATCTGGAACGAACACATGCTAGCTATTCTAAGGTCCGACTGGAAGGGTTCAGTTAAAGGAACGCTTGTAGCTGTAGATTTAAATACTGACCAGAAGACGGAAGTCTTTGTGCCCAACGCTGTAAGTTCAATTTCCGAGACGAACGTCACGGCAGCAAATCTACTTCTAACCATTCAAGAAAACGTCATTGACAAAGTTTATCGCGGGAGTTTTACAGATAATGCCTGGGTTTTGGATACTCTTTCTTTACCCGTTGGAGGCACGCTTTCCATTCATGGGGCAAGTGCCCTAAATTATGATTTTTTCTACACCTACAACGACCTTATCACCCCGGTCACATTAGGATATTATGCGGATGCATTAAGTACACCCCAGCTGATAAGACAATCTCCAGCCCGTTTCAATAGTGAAGGCTTGGAGGTCACTCAGAAGTTTGTGACCAGTAAGGATGGGACCCGAGTTCCATATTTTTTAGTCTCCCGAACTAATATTAGTCTGGATGGAAATAATCCAACGCTACTGTATGGTTATGGTGGCTTTGAAGTTTCTGAGAAATCCCAATATTGGTCAAAAACTGGAAAGCTTTGGATCGAGAAAGGCGGTGTATTTGCTCTGGCTAACATAAGAGGTGGTGGTGAATATGGACCAGCTTGGCATCAGGCTGCGTTAAAAACAAACCGTCACAAGTCTTATGAAGACTTTATTGCCATCGCGGAAGATTTAATCCAGGCAGGCTATACGCGTCCTGGAAAGCTAGGCATTATGGGGGGCAGCGGTGGAGGTCTTCTCGTAGGTAGCGTGTTTACCATGAGACCAGATCTCTTTAATGCAGTTGTAGCTCAGGTGCCGTTACTGGACATGTTGCGTTATCACAAGTTACTTGCTGGAGCCAGTTGGATGAGCGAATATGGAGATCCAGATGACCCCACGGAAGGGGCTTACCTAAAAAAATACTCACCCTATCATAATATTTACCCTGACAAAAGGTATCCTATGCCCATGTTCACAACATCTACCAAGGATGACCGGGTTCACCCGGGTCATGCCCGAAAAATGGTGGCGCGTATGCTTGAGCAGGGTCATCCTGTGATGTATTATGAAAATATGGAAGGTGGACATGCCGCTGGCGCGAACCTGAAACAGTATGCTACCATGGCTGCTATTGAGTTTACCTATCTTCATCGACAATTGTTTCCATAGGAATATTTCTGCTGAAATGCTCAAACAGGAAGTATAATAGGCTCATGATCACCTGCCTAAGAAACCTGAAAATATTTCAATTGTCAATCATCTACCTGTTGTCCCTGATTCTGATGTCCCTGTTGATTTCCTGTGAAGACCGACAGGCCCCTGACATTGATATCATCACCCCACAATCCGGGGCAACCCTCCGAGGGGATGTTAAAATTGAAATATCAGCTCACGACAATGAGGATATTCAATCCCTTAACCTATACCTTGATGATTCCCTTTTCCATGAGTTCACAGGGGAGCCCTATAGAGTGACCTGGAATACCCGGGGATTTGAAAATGGGAGCTACGATCTGAAAGGCAAAGCCACTGACACCAACGGGAATGAAACACTATCGAAAAGTGTGGAAGTGACAATTGCCAATACGGTGGTGTCTGCCATTTTTTCCAAAGATTGGGTCTGTAACGATTGTGAGCAAGGGGTCATCTTTGTTACCCGTTTGGATGGAACCCTCCTGGGACAGGCATCCTGGACCGGGAATGATACAGTCAGGATGCCTGCCATCTATACGACGCGGCCAGATACTGGTAGAATGAATGTGACCACCCTACGCAATGATGGCTCGGGAAATATTCTGGTGACCACATTTATGGATATCCCCGGTGGTGAACGCTTGAAGTACAAGGGTTTACCTCGGGTATTTCTGAACGATTTTGAATATATGCGTTTTAATATGACCAATATTCCCAGTCACTCAGGCTGGTCAATATCCAATGGGTATTCAGATTCATGGGCCTATCCGGACAGCATTCGAGCCAACGTGAATGTTCGCAATTATCGGGATGAAGTCTCCGTTTACGTCCAGCTATCCAATACCAGCAGTGGCAACCGATACCGCTGGCTAGAGAACCAAATATCAGGACCCATCGATTTGGATCTTTCAACGCTGTCACCGACCTCAAGCCGTGTGATCCAGTTTCCGCCAGGCGGAGGAGACCGGGCTAGATCGATTCTGACCGGATACCGAACCCTGGGATCCTATTATGATGCGGCTTACCTCTTGGATCGTTCGCGTATTTTCAACTTCAGCGACAATACAATGACAGTCCATCTACCCCCTTCAATCATGGCTGACTATAAGACGTATATGTATTATTTTGACGCCGGTGGCTGGAATTATAATACAGTCTTTGGTATTATTCCGGAAGCCTTCAATAAGCTTCAGGCTGACCTCAATTTCATCTCGAATAATAAAGATGGGTTTGAGATTAGCACCTCTGGAAATTTTGATCAGCTTAAATCACTCTGGAGACATTCAATCGGTGGTGGTACAGTAGAGTGGAATGTGTATGGCCCTCCAGAGCTTACTGCGTACAGCCTCCCACATTTACCGTCCCTGGCAGAAGAGCTCTTTCCACGGGTAATAAGACAGCAGGTAGTCTTAATTTCAGTCGAGCTGACAGACTTTGCAGAGCTGGATTCATATGATGAAGTGTTGGAAACCCGCTTTGGGACAGATGGCTATTTAAATCAATATGTACGCGAATCACGCACCAGAGTAAAAACCTACTAAAGTGGTATTTAAAGATCAGGCTTGTATGGCAAGATACATAAGTTATTGAGCATCACATCGGATGAAATAATTAGTGAATATTTGATGGATTTCTATTTGTGGCAGAATGAATTTGATTGAAAATATATTGCAGCGATGAGCAGGGACGGCGATTCCACACGCTTAGATCAGCCCTAACAAATTCGGGGAAGCTGCTCACCAACAGGCATATCTACGATTCGATTTGCCCCAAGACTCGTTCTAAGTGCCACAATGCCGGGGTGTCTGTCGGTCACTTCACCTATGATGACTGAATCCTTGCCCAGGGCATTGTTTTTCATTGCCCCCAACATTTCTTCAGCAATATCGGGCGCTACAATGGCAACCAGTTTTCCCTCGTTGGCAACATACAAGGGATCAATTCCAAGTATTTCGCATGCGCCCCGAACATTGTCCTTGACTGGAATATTATTACCGTAAAGTTGAATACCTACCTTTGATGATTCTGCGAACTCGTTGAGGGTCGTTGCCAAACCACCCCGAGTTGGATCACGCATGGCATGAATATTCGGAGTCACTTTTAGCATTTCTGCGACCAGATGATTTAAGCCAGCCGTATCGCTGCTCACAACCGATTGAAATGAAAGCCCTTCGCGGCTGGTCATGACCGCCATTCCGTGGTCAGCCAGTGTTCCTGAAAGAATAATTTTGTCACCCACTTGTAAATTTGAGGCAGAAATATGCACATTGTCTGCCACAAAACCAAAGCCGCTGGTATTGATGAACAATTTGTCGCAACTCCCGCGATTAACGACCTTGGTATCCCCCGTAACAATTTGAACCCCAGCCGTCCTGGCGGCTTTTTCCATGGACAATACAATTCTGTGCAGTGTCTCGAAGGGCAAGCCTTCCTCAAGAATAAAACCAACACTCAAATATTTTGGAGCAGCCCCACTCATACAAATATCATTGACAGTACCATTAATGGCTAGATCACCAATATCCCCGCCTGGGAAAAAGATCGGATCGACAACAAAAGTGTCTGTGCTGAAGGCAATACGTCCCCCTGGATTATGGAGGATGGCCTGGTCTTCCATCTTTTCGAGTGTTGCATTTAAAAAACGAGGCAGGAAGATTTTTTCAATCATCTCATTGGATAATTTTCCACCGGCACCGTGGGCAAGTTGAACAGTATCATGGGTTAATATTGGGACAGGACAGGACAGTGCTTCAGGAAAATCCATGCTTAATTTCGCTTATATTTACTATCTGATGATCAATTAGTCGTTCAGCACGCGTTGGTATTTAAAATAAGCAGCGCAGGCACCCTCGCTCGAGACCATGGTGGCTCCCAGTGGGTTTTGGGGTGTGCATTCCTT
>JABMOT010000194.1 GCA_013202385.1 Fidelibacterota bacterium | reverse complement strand
GTTGATAGTAAGCTTGGTTAAGCTTTAATCACCATTTTCTGAATGAAAACTGGGTTCACTGATAGGTCGGGGGTTAGTGCCTGGCTTTCCAGTGAGCCCAGTTTTTTTTATAAGGGAGTATCATGAAAAAGCGTGTTGTTATAACGGGGATGGGGATCGTTTCCCCGCTAGGCAATGATGTAGACATCTTTTGGGACAATTTAGTTGCCGGAAAAAATGGTATCACGACTCAAGATTGGTTGGTAGAGGATGGCTACAACGCCACAGTTGCCGCAGCTATCAAAGATCCAGTGGACATTGACGATGTGGTTGATTTTAAAGAAGCTCGTCGCATGGACCCTTTTACACGCTTTTCTGTCTACGCTGCGAAACACGCAATTTCTCAAAGTCAACTGGACATTGCCAATGAAGACCCTAATCGAATGGGTGTAATCATCGGCAGCGGAGTCGGTGGTCTTTATACATTTCAAGAGCAACATGCCATGCTGATCCAGAAGGGACATCGTCGGGTTAGTCCATTTTTCATTCCCATGATGATCCCAGATATTGCTGCTGGTTTTGTTTCAATCATCTGGGGTTTGAAGGGTCCCAACTTCTCGGTAAATTCGGCTTGTGCAACGGCGGCCCATGCTATCGGACTTGGTATGAGGGCGATTCGCTATGGTGATGCTGATGTCATGATTTGTGGTGGTTCCGATGCTGCGATGACCTCAATGGGATTTGCCGGTTTTGCCAACATGAAAGCCCTGACCTTTAATCCTGATCCCGATTCTGCCAGCCGACCTTTTGATAAGGGGCGTGATGGTTTCGTAATGGGAGAAGGTGCTGGCGTGTTTGTCCTGGAGAGTCTTGAACATGCCCAGGCTCGTGGTACAAATATTCTGGCTGAACTTTCAGGATTTGGCATGACTGCAGACGCCTATCATATTACCAGTCCTGCTGCTGGAGGAGAAGGCGCCAATCGAGCGATGAAGATGGCTTTAAGTGACGGTGACCTTTTGCCCACGGATATTGACTATATCAATGCTCATGGGACATCAACCCCTGCCAACGACAAGAATGAATCGATTGCCATTAAGGCTGTTTTTGGTGAGCACGCCTATAAACTTGCTGTAAGTTCAACAAAATCTATGACCGGTCACCTCCTCGGGGCGTCTGGTGGCATTGAACTCGCTGCGTTGGTAAAAACGATTCAGACAAACACCATTGCACCGACGATTCATCATGAAAATCCATGCGATGACTGCGATCTGGACTATACCCCAAAGGTCGCTGCTCAGCGCGAGGTTCGAGCTGGAATCAGCAATTCATTTGGGTTTGGCGGTCACAACGCAGTTCTGGCCGTTAAGGAATTTAAGACCTAATCGTAACATTATGAGCCTGTTGGGGAAGATCTTTCGTAAGACAGTTCAGACACCTGAGGTTTCTCAGGTGTCTGATGATTTCGCGAAAAAGCTATCAACCATTGAAAAAGCAATCGGGCATGCTTTCAAGGAACCCCATCTCCTTGAGCGTGCTCTAACGCATAGCTCATTTGCCAGCCAAAATAATATTAGCTATTCTTACGAAAGACTGGAGTTTTTAGGAGATGCAGTTCTGCAATTGGTGGTTTCCGATTTTCTTTTCAAGACTCATCTCCACTTGAACGAAGGGACGCTGACAAAATATCGCACCATCCTGGTAAATGGCAGCTACCTCTCAGAATGTGCAAGTCGACTTGATCTGGGGCGCTGGATCTTACTTAGTGATTCCAGCAGACGAACTGGACAAAGAGACAATGACTCCATCATGGCAGATGTTATTGAATCTCTCATAGCCGCTATTTACATGGATGGAGGCTATGAACCTGCTGCCCGCTGGATCAAGACCAATGTGATAGCTGGCAAAGCTGATTATGCAGAGGAATTACAAACCTTTAATTTTAAAGGTCAACTTGCAGAGAAATGTCAGCGTCTGAAGATGGGGAATCCCAGTTTTGAGATTACGAAAACAACAGGACCCGATCATGACCCACTTTATATGATTCAGGTGAGTATCGATGGCTCCCTCGTTGGCTTCGGTGAAGGTCGCAATAAAAAGGAGGCGAGTCAACAAGCCTCCGAGGACACGCTTAAGAATTGGGACGTCTTTTTTCCTGGGAAGAATTAGGCCAACACGCCAAGCCTAGATAGTTTCCCCTGCTGATCTGAGCATTGCGTAAACTGGCACTTCATCTTATAGACTTTGATTTCTATTTTGATACCGGATTCATAAGCTATTCCCGATTAATATTCCTTATGTCATAAGAATTACGCTCCATCTCTTTGTTGCAGGTTGGTCATTTGGTACTATATTTTCGAATCCATCGCATACACAAACGAATTGTTCATGTGTTAAAAAAGAATGAACACTCGTTTTTAACAAGGAGATATTGTCAAGCACATCATGAAGCGTCTCATTAAAATCTTATTTCTGTCACCTTTATACTTTGGCCTGACATTTGGTAATAGCACACCACCTTACCTTTTCGAGACAATTGATATTACTGATGGGCTTTCCCAAAATAGTGGCATGACCATTACAAAGGATAAGTATGGCTTCATCTGGATCGGGACTGAAGATGGGTTAGATCGCTATGATGGAATCGCATTTAAAAATTTTCGCAATAATCCTCAGGATCCCACAAGCATAAATTCCAGTTCAATCATGTGTTCACTCACTGATCGAAAAGGTGATTTATGGATAGGCACATACGAATCAGGATTGAACCGCTATGTTTACAAAACTGAGAGTTTTCGCCACTATCCTGAGAATTCCACAGATATGCTAACCCTGGGGAAAGGATCCATTTTTGCACTTCATGAGGATCATGAAGGATATATCTGGGTAGGTACTGAGCAGTCCGGTCTTTTCCGGATCAACCCTGATTCTGGCTTGATTCAACCACTAGGTGACCTTGTTAAAAATGATGTCAGCTTGAGTGGTGCACAAGTCCTCTCCCTTTTTGAAGATCACCTTGACCAGCTTTGGATTGGAACAAACGCTGGCTTAAATGTTCTAGATTTAAATAGCTTTGCGTTAAAATCATACCAGCATGATCCTGAGATATCAGAGTCTCTCTTCGATGATAATGTAAATCTCATTTTTGAAACTTACGACGGCCACAATAACAGACTCTGGGTTGGTACAAACTGGGGCGGGCTGGATCTTTACGATCGAAGAAGTGGCCATTTTATTCATCACGGGTTCGGTTCTGATATAAATCCTGGCTATCCTGAAACTGGCGCTCTCACGATGATTCAGGAGAGCCCCGATAAAATATGGGTCGGGACCGATTCAGAAGGCATCCTGGTCTTAAACTCGCAAGGTGTCCTAATTGATCACATCGACAGAAAGATCTATGACAAATCCGCCTTAAAAGATGATATCATTCGGTGCCTGTATGATGATGGTGATATCATTTGGGTGGGGACATCCGGTGGAGGTGTCAGCAAGTTTGCTCGCAATCGGAAGAAATTTTTTAACATAAGTTATGACCCTCTCAATCCGGAAGGTCTCCACGACAACCGCATACTGAGGATAAGAGAAGATAGCATGGGGCGCCTATGGATAGCCACCTGGTCAGAAGGACTCACACTGTTTAATCCTGTGGACCAAAGCTTTGAGGTATTCAAACATGACCCTGCAGACCCCGGTAGCATTAGCGATAATAGTCTTCAAGATATATTTATCGATCGCCACGACAATTTATGGGTTAGTTCAGCCAGTACTATTCTTGATGTACGAAGGTCAGGATCTACTACTTTTGAGCATATCGTTCCAAAACCTGAACAAGAAGATTGGCTTCAAAGTGACTATATACTCGTGTTTGCTGAAGATAAGGACGGCTTTCTCTGGATAGGAACCTGGGGAGCAGGGCTTATCATGCTGAATCCTGTTACCATGCAGTTTGAAACCTTTAGCGAACCAAGTTTCAACGGCGTAAAGATGGAAAGCTTTTCGTTTTTATCCATCTTTGTGGATTCAAAAGGCCTGCTTTGGATGGGCGCAGAAAATGAGGGACTCATCGCCTTTGATCCTGAGAGTCAATCGCTCCAGCAATTCAAGAGTTCAGCCAATAATCCATACTCCTTACCAAACAATGATGTCATGGCAGTTCATGAAGACACACAGGGTTATCTCTGGATAGCAACCTATGGTGGTGGTCTTTCAAAATTTAATCCAAGTACAAAGACTTTTCAAAATTTTGGCAAGGCTCAGGGCTTACTCAACGAATCCATCTATGCAATTTTCGAGGATGAAAATGGGTTTCTCTGGATGAGCACCAACAACGGCTTATCGCGTTTTGATATGGACCAGGAATCGTTTCACAATTATGGTCTGGCCGATGGAATTATGAGTAAAGAGTTTAATCCAGCGGCCTGCATGGATCACAACGGATTGATCTACTTTGGCGGAATCGAGGGGATTACCTGGTTTGATCCGACTCAAATTGAGGAAAATCAAAACATTCCACCGATCCAATTCACCGACCTCTCCATTATGAACACTCCCATAGAGGTTAATGAACTGTACCATGGCCGTTTTGTGCTCCAGGAATCGATGACAGAAGCTCCTGAAATCATGTTACTGCCCGGTGATCTCTTTTTCAGCATCCGGTTTACCAGCCTGGACTTTTATCACCCTCCGAGCAACAGGTATGCATACTTCCTGGAGGGCTTTGATAATCAATGGCGCTATAGCGGTCATCAAAACATTATCACTTTTACCAATCTTACGTCCGGAAATTTTACCCTTCACGTGAAGGGCAGCAATAATGATGGGGTCTGGAATGAAGCTGGGATTTCGCTTCAAATCATGGTGCTGCCTCAATTTTATAAATCCTGGTGGTTTATTCTGGCAGTTTCTATGATCATCCTGCTGGCTTTCACCATGTTGTACCGATTGAGAACTACGTACTTGGTGCGCAGGAGTACGGAGTTGGAAAGACACAATATTCAACTGAATGCTCAGGTGAATTCGAGACGAGAAGCCCACAAACGCGCTCGGGTTAGAGCCGACTATTTCCGAGCCGTGATTTCTCAATCTCCAACACCTATGGCCATCCATGATACTGAGGGAAACATTACCAACCTGAATAAGGGCTGGGAAAAACTATGGGCTGCAAAAAGTACTGATGATATCATACGCGATTATCATGTTAATACTGATCCGCTTGCCCAACAATTAAACCTGGGGAAACATTTTAAGGCCGCCCTGACTGGTAGAATTGTTGAAGCCCCCGAGGTGAGCTTTGTGGCTCCCGATGGCAGCAACAGAGTTGCCCATATTTTGGTCTATCCTTTGAAGGGAGAAAATGGCTCAACAAATCATGTCATGATATCTCTGGATGATATTACCGAGGTTGTGCAGCACCGAAATCTTTTAGAAAAATCTTTGAACGAGAAAGAACTCCTGATCAAGGAGGTCCACCATCGCGTTAAGAATAATCTCCAGATAATTGCCAGTCTCCTGGGATTACAAAAGGCAGGTATTGACGACCCAAAAACAATTCAGACCTTAGACGAATTCAGAAACCGTATTAACTCCATGGCGCTGGTTCACGATGCACTCTACCGTTCCCAGGAATTGGACAATATAGACATTTCCACCTATATCCATGGTCTAACCAGTGAGTTGCAATCTGCATTCAAACAACCCTTGGTTCCGGTAAACATCATCACCGAAGTTGAACAGATCAACCTGTCGGTGGACATTGCAGTACCCTGTGGTCTCCTCATCAATGAACTGGTGACCAACGCCCAGAAATATGCCTTCCCTGATCCCGCCCGAAAGGACAAGCAGATTGTTGTGCGTTTATCCATGCTAAATAAGGACAGAATACAACTAGAGATTTCAGACAATGGAATCGGCATACCCAAACCTGTTGTATGGGACTCAGTTCATTCGCTTGGCTTCTACCTGGTAAAAATACTGTCTGAGCATCAACTCATGGGATCTGTAGTTTTGAACAATGGGGATACTGGGGCTCAATTTTTGATCGAATTCCCGCTCAATCCTGATTATGATGGATAAAACGACCGCCAGATTATATTCCTGAAATCAATGGGAATCATTCCCCGTTGAAGGATCAGATTGCTATTCTTGGGGTTGCGCTTAATTGGGTGTAAAGGACCATAACACGGGTCGATGATCGGAAACAACCGATGAATAGTCTCCAAATACTTCATCGAGGCGAAGCACTTCAACTGTAGAATTTTTGTACTCATCGAACAAAGATTCGCTGATCAGAATATTATCCAAAAAACTGGGCCAACTCGGGTAGGATGAATTCCGGGCAGTACCTGTGGCAGCCAATGAATCCGTAACAAAGTAAAAATTCTCTGGATCTTCAAGCAGAGCTTCGAAAGCGTATTCACCGGAACCATCTGAGTCATAAATATCATCATTCCAATCACCTACGACCACAAAATTGCTATCCCCCCATGCCAGCTTGTCGCGCAGCCATTCCTGAAGCATGTTCGTGGCAGCATGGCGGCGTTCCAGATCACTTGGATTGGCTTCGCAACACTTCATATGCAAATCGATCAAATTGAGGATATGCTCATCAGCTCCAACACTGTATACAAAATTCACCATCAATGGAGGCCGACCGGCGAAATTATAATCATCATTCTTAAACAAATCCTCTGTAAGCACAGGCAGAAAGGACGTATTTTTATATACTATAGCAAGGTGATCATATCGAGTTTCATTCGAAATAATGGCGGAATATCTATCCAAATTATCCACAATATCCTGGAGAGCAGATTTTTGTTCAATTTCCTGCAGACAGTAAAAGTCAGCATCTAAGGAATCCATAATTAGCTGAACCCGATCTTTTGTCTTCTGGGTCACATTGGCATCTATTTCTCTAATGTTCCAGGTAATAATGGAAATAGCCGTATCATCATCAATCCGCGGAATCCGAGGTCCAGAGGAAATGCTTGAGATGACCGGTTCTGCGCAAGTCACAAAAAGAACAGCGACCAGCGGCAGCAGACAAAATAGCCTTATTCGCCTCATTAAAACGCTACTGACTAATTGGACATATTGAGTTGCATAAGGACGGGTCGATGATCAGAAATGATGAGTTCATAATTTTCCCAGCTTCCCAACCATTCGCCAACAGGTAAAGTCTGAATTGTACTCTTGTTTTCAAATTCGTCAAAAAATCCCCGCCCAATGAGAATGTGATCCAGAAAACTGGGCCAGGTTGGATAGGAAGCTTGCTTCACATCCCCGGCAATGCGAGCCGTTGCAAAACGGAAATGGTCGGGATCATCCAGAAATGCTGTAAAACTTTGGAGCATGCCGACATCGTCCAATTGGTCATTCCAGTCTCCCAGAACAATGATATTATCTTCACCCCATTCCATCCCCAGGCTTAAATATTCATGGAGTTCTTCCATTGAATTTTTGCGACGTTCCAATCCATTCCCGCAACACTTGAGATGGAGATCAATGATTGAAATAGGTACGGGTTCTTTACCAGCTGTCCACAAGAAATCTGCCCGTAGCGGAGGACGACCGGCAAAATTATAATCAGCATGGGCGAAGGGCTCTTCTCGACCAACGAACTGAAGAACACTTTTTTTGTAAATAATCGCCTGATCAAAAAATGAGGACTGTCTGGTCACCAGGAAACCATATGCCGGCAACAGCTCCAGCATGGCTGCAAATTGTTCCAGACTCCCAATCTCCTGAACGGCATAGACATCTGCATTGACCTTTTGCATGATTTCAGCCACTGCCGTGATGGTGCTGTCCTTGGATTTGGGGAACCACTCCATGTTCCATGTGGCTATGTCCAGAAAATTATCCTGATTGAAATTCGGAACTTTAAAGTCCCAGCGATTTAGAAGTGGAGCTGAAACTATTTCCGCCTGGATCGTTTTCACCCTTGAAAAATCGCGTTTTTTTATCTCACTTCTGCTTTTTTCCAGAGCAAGCAATCGTTTTTCCATGGCCGGATCCGGTTGCGCATCATCAGTGCTGAGTGTGAGAAGCACACCCCTGGAAAATGGTTGTCGATACCCTGCCAGAGTACCTGTCTCCTTGTGAATGTACAAGATGACATGGCCAATATTGCTGGCGCCTCCATAACCCTGAAGGATCAGTGTGTGAGTCTGAGGATCTTCCCAAGGTGTATTGTAACCCGCGTTTGTGCCGCCAGATACAATGACATTCATTCCGGGCACAACATGGGCCAATTCAAGATTTGTGATGACTCTGTTGCCAAAGTCACTTTCATCCTCATAGGTGTCTACAAATTCAGCGAATTCATCTTCGCGCTGGTAGGGAACGCCTAGATGTGAAAGACCGATGATACAGTTTACACCCTTCGATTTCAAGAGAGCAACTTGCTCTTTGGCAGTCATAATTTCAGGGGTAAATACAGCTCCCCTGGTTTGTTCAGGTAATAGTTTGTGCGGAGTGTTGCTGCTGGTCAGACCGAACACACCCAGTTTGACCCCCTGGAAATCTTTGATTAGATAATCCTGTGGATCATAATTGGCAGACTCGATATTTGCGCCAAGAAGGGGGAATTTTGAGCTCCTATCAAGATCGGCAAGGTTACTCACTCCAAACATAAAATCCTGCATTCCAATCACGGAAGCATCATAATTCATCTCGTTCATCCACTCGATCATCACTCGACCTGAGTCGGCCATACCCAGGGGGGTTCCCTGAAAAATATTTCCACCATCCAGCAGTAAAACCTCTGCACCCTCTGCGGCGGCTTCAGCCCTGATTTCTTGTGCGTATCGGTACATGGATGCCCCACCGCCCAGGTCCGGTGGAAATTCAGGATTCATAAACCAGGCTTTCGAAGGTGCAATGCCACCGTGAAGATCATTGGTAAACAAAAGATGAACCTTGAGATATGCTTTTGATTCGAATTTTTTGTGATAAGTGCGAGTCTGGCCGTCCAGCATCCCGGGCTGGGAAATAAGCAACACCAAAATCAATATCATCAGACTGTTGAGAGGAAACTTTTTCACAGGCTGTAGCTCACACTGATTGAATAGCTGGTTTGAGTTTCGCGAATTTTTTCGGTTGCATTAGGTGTCAATCCAATCGGAATGAATAGATCAATGGAATTATATTCAACCGAAAAAAGCTGGACAGCTACATCAAATTGCAAGGGTCCACTTGTCCAGCCGGAACCAGCGCTAAATCGGCTTTGTGATAGTTCACCGGCAATAGGCGACTCAGACCAAACCAGTCCAGCTCTGAAGGGTACATTATCACTCACCCAGTGTTCAATCCCCCCTCTGATGGTGAAAGTCTCCTGAAGGGGAAAATCAAATGCGGAAATTTCGCCGGAGAGTGAATCGCTATAAGTCACACCATATTGGGTCCAGTCCTGATACGCCAGCGTGATATAGATTGAGGTGGGCAAGGGATTCGATGGTTTCATTCGCAGACCCAATTCTATTTGAGCAGGAACATCGATAATCACACCAACAGTATCTGAAGCCCATTGAATCAAGGGAAGATCTTCCGTTGCTTCGAAAAATGGTAAGGCACCCTGTTTTTTAGATTCAAGAGAATATCCGGACTGAAAACTGGCGCTAACACGCAAATGCAGACCAAAATCTTTGATCACTCCAAAATTGATGATTAGGGGGGAATTTTCCAGACCCCAGGATTCGGTCTTTAGCAGGGTGCTAGCACTGGCCAGAGCCGAAACGTCTGTACTATCCAGAACTGATACACCATATTGGTTTTCTAATCCAATCCCATGCAACATTCTTAGTGCAAGGCCGACAGACCAAGATCCAAAGCTGGAACCTGCACTTGCGCCGCTTGATTGGATGATGCCTGATTGTTCAATGTGATGATAGCCGATTAATGGATCACGATTGATGTTTGGAGCATAAAGACTTCCTCTAAGCTCTTCCTTATAAAAGAAAGCAGGCGTGCTAAACGGCATACTGGCAGCCGATACCCCCAGAGATCCTGAGCCCCAGGATACACCCCCAGAAAAACTGTTTTGCAGCCCTCGGGAAACAACATAGATATTATCGGTTACTCGGTCACCAAATTGATCAATGGCAGGGTAAGATCGGTTTTCATTTATACTGAGCACATTTAAGGCACTTGAGAGTTGCACCCCCTTCAGCTTGCCCTGGTTGGCAGGATTGCTAAATGTATTGAAAGGGTTACTATAGGATGAGGTGTTGGATCCTGCCAGAGCTATATCACTACTGTGTGTCGAAGCATACTGATTCATAAAAAGTGCGTTGAAATAACTTTGAGAATGACCCTGGGAGCACAACATAACAGCAAATAGTAGCAATCGGGAAAGCGGTTTACTTAGATAAGTCATAGTATTCTTCTTATACTTCAAATTCTGAACTGTCATCGTATTCATATCTGGCATCCTTTAGAATGCATAATCCAATTGGAGCCGAAAATCTGTGCCCTCACCAAACCAGGAGACGTTTTTCTGTAGTGCCCTGGGATCGTACTGCACCAATCCGTAGGCATAATTACTTGTGGCTGCCCCATCGTCCCAGGTTAGTTTTGCCCGAACCGCCCAGTGATTTCCCAATCTTGAAAAGACAGTCACCCACCAACGAATCGAACCGTTGGGAGCATCGAATACGCCAAAATCTGTATCTTCAAAATTCCAGAAAAAGCCTTTATAATACATGGCCGAACCAATCACCTTGAACATGGGATTGAAATTGTGTATCAGGTCAAAACCAAGAGCATTGCCAGGACTGGCGGCCTGCCCAACTGGCGAAACATTGCTTAGTCCTGTCGCAAGATCAATGGTCAAGCGCCGACGAGGATCAAATTGGGTAATCGAGTTAACAATACGGACCTGGAGCTGATCGAATCCACCTAAACGCATTCTTGCTCGAATAATCGTTTCCCGGTTTTCATAACCTGTCGGTGAGAACAGGTTGAAGCTCCCGCGAGCCTGCCATTTTTGGCGAATGTTAAAGCGATAATTAAAGGTTGGACGATATTCAGCTGTAGCGACAGTGCGATAATAACGTGAACCATCTGCCACGCGGGTCCAGGTATCAAAATTTGTGGTTAGAACCCAGGCTCTGTGAATCTGGTAGCGGCTGCTAATAAAAACGCCTCGTTCTGCTTGTGGCTGTGCTGCTCCAGTGTACAAATTGGAGAGGTAGCTGTATTTCAAGTAGAAATCATCCTCAAAAATACTGCTCTTATAGCGCTGGTAATTTGAAAAACTGCGCTGGTAGGGATTATCATAACCCAGATCGTAATCACGGTATAGAACCATGAAATTGAAATTATCAAACTGCAGAAAGGCATTGGCAACCAGAGCTTGAGGGTCTTGCTTCACAGACAAAATCTCGCTATCCTTATCGAGCACGCCCCACTCAACCTGAAGTGCCAGATTGCTCACAACAGTACTGAATTCCAGCCCTTGGACTCGGCGATTAGCCTTTGCATCAGCCCAAAGACCAGACTTTGCTGAGGAGCCATGCATGGCAGCGATTTCAGTATCGCCACCGTTCCCTGAACTATTTAAGAACAATCCCGTATTTGCAGCATCCACAATAGACAGAAGTGGTTCCGGTCTCAGCTCTTTGTCATAGAGACTCTCATATGAGGAAAGACCCAGAAAAGTTCCGGGCGAGAACTCAAAGCGGACATTACCGCCATAAGTGACCTCATTCACAACATCTTTCAATTCCATGAGGATGGTTTCACGTCCTCCATCCAAAATATTTGAACGCGGCGAAAGGGTGATCAGACTTGTGAATGACTCGCCATCTGGATTTAAAACAGCATCCCGATCATTTTTTGAAACAAATCCCAGCAACTTGACGCGATCAAAAAGAGAGCCCTGAATACCAAGCCCTTTCTGGGCATATTCCTGACTGCGCGACAAGTCTGAGAATACACCATGGGCACGTTTGTTCCAGCCATAGCCTGAGCGACGAGGGGATCTGAAATCTGTGCTTTCAAATACCACACCCTGGGCCATCGTTGCAGAAAAATTCCCCAGAACTAGACGATCCAGATGGAAGGGTCCTGCATCCAAATTTGAAAACGTAAGATGGGCTTTGATTTCAGGGATATTGCCATCTCCAAAATAACGATTAATCTCACCCAGCTGACGGTTATAGGAAAAACCCGTCTTCCAATGGCTGGAATTGCTAAGGGAAAATTTATGGAGGATATCCGGTGAGTTGGGGAAGCCTTCCAGATGGTAGTTGGCATTGGGATCATAATAAGAAGGTGCTGTTTCTTCCTCTGAGGAAGTCGTTGAAGGAATTGACTTCATCACCAGGTTGTACCAGACATGCCATTGTCCACCCTCAGGTTCGCTGAAAGCTACAAAATCACGTAAATTACGATAACCATAATAGGATAGTCCTGTGGCATTTCTCAACCACCGGGCGGATCCAATGGATCCTGATTCTTCTCTGAGTTTTAACACCGCAACAGCGTCAATGGGACTCACATTCTGCAGGGAGACCAAATCTTCATAGGAGGCCGTATTCACATTCATAGGCTCAGCCAGGCGCTCCAGCCATAACTCCATGAGACCTTCGCTAGCTCCTTCAGTGGAAGTCCAATCTTCCACCTTGCGATATTGATCCTCCAATCGGGTGTTGGTAGCTGCAGAATCATCTGGCCGCAACAGGAGCAAGGCTTTTATGCCCTCAATGTCACAGGGTGATAATTCCTCAACATTGACCAACTCATAGATGCTCTCAAGGGGACCATGATACTGGACATACTCATAAACTGCCTGAATCTGTATGGGTGTTAAGGGAAGATCCTGATACGCATCCAGAGAGGCATTATTGATATCCAACTGCCCCGACCAGATAAGGCAAGGGAGCAGTAAAATGATCTTCAACAATGAAATGAATGTATGGTTCAAATGGTCTTTCATCAGCTGCCCCTTAAAACGGACCTTCAAAATCGTAAGCAATTGACAATTGGTGTGTCGCCGGCAAAACGGGATGTGTGACTATGGCGTAATCCAGACCGATGCCGCGGGCATGAAAACTAAATCCAGTACCAAAGCGATTGGGTTGCGACTGGATTCCCGACCGCAGTGTGAGATAAGGATTTAACTCATACTCCAGTCCTGCATGAAACTCAGGGGCAAAACCCGGTCCGCTGACCAGGGCAAAACTGGTGATGACCTGTCGAGTTGGTGCATAGGAAAAGCCTGCCTGAACATCCCTGGGCAGCATTGAAGTTGTCGCACCAGATCCGATCTGTGGTCGATTTACATTGTGAACAACAACACCCAACCAATGACGCTTGGATAAAGTGGCTTGAAAACCCAGGTCGACACCAAAGGCAGCAGAACTTCCCAAGTCCATACCATCTGAGCCATCGCCGCTAACGCCTGCCGATTGACCATAATCAACGGACAGATATTTCAAGGTGTAACCCATATTAAGGGCTGAAATGCGATCTTTCTGCAAATTAAAAGCGTGGGACAACCCCACCGCAGTTTCACCCACCAGGTTCTCATCTCGGTAAGAGACATTCATGGACTCAAAACTTAACCCAAGACTTCCAAGATTTTTGGGGAGCTTGAACCCGGTTGTCAGGACAGTGTGACCGAGGAATTTTTGATTAAAGACATGTTGTGTACCAGCCATGACAAATCCTGATTCTACGGTATTGAGGATGGCCGGATTCAAGAGAATGCTACTCCCATCAAATGAGATTGCCAGATTGGACCCCATGAGCGCGCCCATGGCTGGCGTTTTATAAGGCACATCACTTGTTACCTGACCATAGGAAAGACCTGTGAGAAGCGATGTGATTACAAAAGTTGCCCAACTGTTCTTAAGCAATGAATGGTAAGTTGTAAATGGTAAATTATTTGTTTTCATTTTTTCCGACTTTTTGAAGTAATGATGATGGATGCCAATAATTTGTTAATTTCATTTAAATCACTGGATATAGACGCAAAGGAAGATTTGTTTATGTATTCTGATTGGTATAGGAGCTCGATCCAATAATCTGCCTCATTGGCCTCTTTTTGAGCAATAGCCATTTTGTGAATAAAATCAGCCTTGCTTTCAGCATGTTCAGCTTCTCTAACCAGTGCTCCGATTGAAGTTCCACTTTTGGGCAACTGTCTGCTTAAGACAAATTCTTTCTGATCAGCCAGCAATTGATAAAGCTTGATCGTTCTGAGAGCAAATGCAAAACTCTTGTCTTTAATCACATTTTTACTCATCTCTCACAATTCACAATTCACAATTCACAATTCACAATTATCTGCTCCCAATGACTACAGGAGCCATATCTGTTAAAATTTTACCGGTGCTCCGATTCACAGTTTCCAGGTGCATGATATAAGTTCCAGGTGCCACCAGCTGATAAATCTCATCACGACCATCCCAGGTTTTGGTCACTTCAAGTGATAAACTTCGATAATCTTCAAACAGAGTTGTCACCAGATGACCTGACAGATCAAATATCCTCAGGGTCACGCGGGAGTTCGCCGGGAATCGATAAACATACTGAATATTCTCAGCCAGTTGAGGGACAAACGGAAAAGGTGCAACCTCCAGTCTGGTACCGCCATCACTATCTTCACCCTCCTTGTAGGGTTGAATATCGCCAGCATAGGCGGCAAGTAACTGACCATCACCGTTGTAATTGCTGGCAATTCCGTATACTTGAACCAGATTCCCAACCTGCAACAGACTGTCAGCAGTGAAATCATCCAGGAGATGGGTTGTGTCCCAGATACGGATGGTAAGCAAACCATCTGCATCCTCAAGACCAATATTGCTTCCACCTCCCACTCCATCGGCGCGGGATTGAACGGCACCCCAGACTTTTACAAAACTGCCCTGATTTGCATCGGCAGCCATTTCAGCACTGGTGATTGTACGAATAGCCGGCACAGGTCGTCCTGTTGCCAAAATACTGGTTGAAAAATTTTGAAGCTGCTTGGTAGTGCCAAACTCTGCGACCTCGCCCAGAATATTAATTGAATCCCCCTGCACCAGAGGCGGGCTTAACAATCCCGTTGCCGAGAGCACCAATCCGTAACCTGATTCATCCTGTACATAGACCTCTGAGCGATCAGTTCGGGTAATGCCTGATCCGATAGCAACCACTACATTTAGATTGACGGTTTGTCCCAGATAACTACTAAAATTTTCTCGAATCGTTTGAATAGTAACTGGAGGCGGTGGATCCGCAATGGTGATGCCACGAATGGTTGAGATTTTGGTCAGCCCGCTGGTATTGAGAGCAGTGATATAATAGGATAATGTCCCCTCTTCTGCGATAGCAGGGATGGTGGCGGAGTAAGTATCTCCTGTTGTGTTGGTCATGGTCTGGCTCACCGGGGAGCCAGTAGCGCTCGGAAAAGTGTAGGTCAGGGTGACAGAACTGATTCCCACATCATCGGTCACGCTGGCCGATATAACGATGTCCTCGCTGGTCTCAGGGTCAGGGGGCGTGGCCAGAATGTTGGCGATGCTGGGTTTCACGATTGTAAGATCGACAACCGACCAGGTATCTGCCAGATTCTCACTGGTCTCATCATGACCGGTTATACCGTTTCCACCGGTACTTGATTCAGTACCTTCGCCACTATTTCGGATCAATTTCGAGCCATTAAAATGCATGGGCATGAAAGATTGGTTGGCTACGGGAGTATCAGCCAGGTAGGTCCCCAGACCAGTTTTATCCAACATATGCTCCGATGCGTTTGTATAATTGGTACCCCAGACCAGATATTCCACATCTTGCACGGTTGCTGAGCTTCCATCCCAGTAGAACAGGATCAGAGATTCAGCCACGTCATTATTTAATTTGGCGTTGGGTGAGCTGCCAATAGTAACAACACCATCCACAGCACTAAGCATGTCCTCTTTAAGGGAGAGGGCAGCGTTGATCCCATATGTTGCGAAATAATCTGAATGCCGGGCTAAACTTAGATAAAGTGAGGAGCCTGTCGTTAACGTTGTATCCGGAAAGCGAGCGATAAAATCAGTGGAGCTACCTGACCAGTAATCAACGGCGCTGGGCAGCTTATAGTAATATTTGCCATTTGATTTATCCGTAGCATCAGTCAAGTAATAGTTGTTCAGATTGACTGTACTGCCAGTGTTGTTGGTCAGAAGGATATATTCACCTGCGGAAGGTTGCAGAACCACTTCGCTAATGCTCAAGTGATCTGCTGCATTCATCAGGAATGGCACCAGCAGAAATTGGGTAACCAGGCTTAGTTTTCTCTTCATTCTCTCACTTCTGTTTCAGCTAATAGGGTTCAACAATTGGTGTTTTATTCGCTGCGAGAAGCGCCCTCTAAGGCGCCTCTCGCAGCCAGTATTTTAATTATTTAATCAGCATTACTTTCTGAATGGCTGAGTTACTCGATGTATTCAGCTGGATAAAATAGACTCCTGAATTCAGCTCAGAGGCATTCCAATTCATCGAAAATTGACCCGCTTCGCTAAAACCTTCAGCCAGATGGGCCACTTCGCGACCGCGAATATCAAAAACACGAAGAGACAGCGCTCCGGCTTCCAATAAATTCCAGCTCAATGTGGTGCTGGGATTAAATGGATTGGGATAAGCAGGATTCAATCCAAAACTTGCCGGTTTTGAATCAACAAAATCAATGGCTGAAGTGCTTACAATATCTTCATCGTAGGCTACCAGCAGTTGAAATACCCCATTATATTGGCTGGCAACCCCCAGGAATGACCAATCAGTCCCAACCCGCAGGCGAGAAGTGTCTACACCCGTAGTTTCCCAGATGCGAATCATGGTGGTGTCAGATGCATCTCCAACCCTCACATTGGTACCAAATCCAGCAAACCAGGTTTCAGTAACCTTGCCCGAAATATTTAGGAACGTTCCTTCCCACGAGGCAGCATTTGCTTGACCGGGGGTCAAGATTATAGGCGCAGGAAGGTCATTGCCAGTCGACATGAGCTCATATGAAAAATCTGTAATCTCCACAGTCGAAGAGAAAACATCAACTACACCAACAACCTTTATCTGGTCACCCCGATTGATCGGTAACGCATCGTAATTGAACAGGTTGATCCCACGGCCTGAAGCATCCTGAATGTATGCTTTTGTATAGGGGGGTTGTAGGAGATCACCGCCGATTGTGACGATGCCATCAATGGTCACAACCTGACCAACGACAGGATTGGCTTGAATTGAGGCAATAGTTGTCAGTTCCGTTGAGGCAATGGCGATTTCATAAGTATACGAATCGAATTCGCTATCATCATTGCTGGTTGCGATAATTTCATAAGCAAGAAAAGTGTTGGGTTCCTGAGCTGGAATGGTTCCCATCCAGGTATTCCCCTGATCCAGCCACATCCCACTCTCATTGAGCAAGGTGCCATCAACACCGTACATAATGATAGCTGAAGCAATACTTTGAGTCTCATCGCCTGGAATAATATCGATGGTCACAGTAATCTCGTTGCTGGATGTAACGAATGCAGGAGCGTGTGTGGCGTTTGCAAAAGTGGGTCGAACAACATTAGACAAAAAGTCGCTAAGCAAGCGAGGTGTAATCTGATAAACACCTGCATTGTGGGAGCCAATTCCGATTAGATCCACAGGCCATACGGGTTCTGCCGTTCCATCAATTTCGGTCTCATCATCGATGCGCATGACGGTAAGATCTGATCCGTTGTCAGTAATGTTTACATTGGCATTTCCTGCGGCTGTAGGCCAGGAATCATTTCCTGCGGCGAAGGACACACCATCAATGCGAATTAATTCGCTTTCATAGTTCTCACCGTTGGCCAACAATTCAGCAACTGTTATGACCTGCGGATCAGGTAAGGTATTCCCTGTACTTATGATGGATACATCGGATGCACTTGCGGGTACGAGTTCAAGTTTATCCAAATAGTTTGTGGTAACACCGGTGACCATGATCTCATCACCAAGGTTTAAGGACACAGGCACAGATGCTATATAAAGATCGATACCTGCCGTTTCATCCTCAAAGGTGTAGTCGGTCCCTGAGCTGGATAAATTCGTACTATTAACCAGCCCGATAACCGTCACGAGAGTCCCAATTGCCTGAGCTCTGGCCTGGGCAATGTTCATGCTGAACAAAACACTAATGCCCACTTCATCGGTTCCAGTTCCAGCTTCATTATCTGTGACGGTGAGTGAGAACACCCAGCTACTGGTTTCTGTTACATTAGGGACAACAAAATTGGCTACTGCAGCGTTGGCATTATTGATCGTAACCGTCGTGCCAGACACCTGTTCCCAAAGGTAAGTCTCTATAGTGCCATCCAGGTCTGAACTGCCGCTTCCATCCAGGGTCACCGCAGCACCACTCTCAACGATTTGATCTGGTCCTGCGCTGGCAATGGGATTAGAATTCGCATTGGGGTCAAGGGTTTGGTTGGTGTTGATCGTACCTGGTGAAAAAGGGCCATACTCCCATAGTGATCCATCGGCTCCAATTCTGCTGGCTGAAGAATCGATACCTGCGAAATCTCCAAGAATGCTTTCCATGGGATTACCATCAGCATCGTTCATTTCACCTTCATAGGCCACGGCATCTACAATGTTTCCATTAATTTTAAGAACGACACCATCCGGGAAGTCACCCCCATTTTGAATAGAACCTGGGATTGCGTGATCAACATTGGGGACCCCGGTTGCACCAACTACATAGAAGCCATATCCATTTGATTCATCTGCTAAAGTAAATGAAGGCAGAGGTAAGGTCCAAATCAGCGCCCCACCACTCCCATTAAAATGATCCAGGGTAACATTGTTATAAGTGCCAGCAGGTCCTGCCAATTCAATAAATTCACCAGCGTCAGTTCCTGGTTGATCATAATCGATCTCATTGATAAACAATTGACCAAATGCCAGCGTCGTCATTAGACAGAGGATGACAACCCCATTTAAAGCTTTCATAATTAAAGTCCTTTTTTATCTCAATTTAGAGTTTGGATTATTCAGAAATAGTGTGTTGAGCATTCTCATTGGACAAGGATTATAACCCAATATGGGTACCCTTCCAAGACAGTTAAAACGTCGTGTTCAAATCTTCACAGTTACCCGAAACCGGTCCTGAATTCCTGTCTTCCGACTGGTGATGATCGGGGGCTGATCCGTTTTCAGTGCAAATATAAATAATTTTGCAGGATGATTGTTATAGGAGCAAAGGGAAATGAGGGTTGACTTACTCCCCAAAAACTCCGTGACTCATCGACTCATTAACTCATTAACTCATTAAGTAAAAGAGGGATTGCTTCAGCTTTCAGCTTCGCAAAGACGATAAGTCCAATTGTTACCATTCAACCCAAAAACAAACTCACTTCCCCTCATTCCAGCCAAAATGACAGAATAAATAGGGTGCTCCATAACTGATCCAGGCTCCCAGAAGTGTATAGCGAATAAAGATGGCCATATCTGTAGCATAGCCGACCGATACAAAAACTTGTTTAAGCCCCAGCCAGATAAGAACGATTCCGGTAACGCCAAGCACCAGTTTAGATAATACCAGATTCATACCGGGCTTAAGCGTTGAGCACAGATATTTCTTTTCATGCAGGTAGCCTGTGAGAAAACCGATAAAAGCGGCACCCCCCTTGATGGCCACTTCTGATAATTCAGGGACCAACATGAATAATCCCATCAGTATAATGAAAATAATCAAGCTCTGCCGAGTCGGTCCAAGGTGCTGCCAGCCCACGGGCTCATGTTTGAGCATCCAGGCGTAGCAAAAGAGGGTTGCCAGACCAATGGCATATCCACCCAAAACATCACTGGGATAATGAACACCAAGATATACCCGGGAAAAACCGACGCCAGCAATGAGCAATCCGGCCAGTAAATAAGCGCGCCGGTCCTTCAATTCGTAGGCTAGCCAGCCCCAGAGAACCATGGCCCCTTGTGAATGACCACTGGGGAATGACCAGTCATCGGCTTTGACCAGATGTTCAATCAACTCTGGCCTTGGGATGTGAAAAATGCCTTTGATGATTGCATTGAGGACAAAGGTAAAAAGTAATACCATCCCCACGCGACCCATAACATTTTTCCGCCATAACCAATAAGCCAAGGGCAGAAATAGCAAGAAAAATTCCTCATCCCCAAGAAAAGTGAAAGTCTTCATAATTGGCGTCAACCATTCAGCTCGAACCGATAAAACCCATTCCATGCCAACCTCCTGTGTATTGTAGATGTCGTTAAAATAGCCGATATGAAAGATTAATCGTTATGAAATATATACACCGCATTATCAAAGACTCCGATTGGCGCTATTTATGGAATAAAATTGTCTGGTCATCCATGCGCTCACCGAGGGGGAACCTCTGCCAGAGGTAATTCTTTTATGAAGATATCTCTTTTGAGAGCAAAATGTTTCGACCCGTCTGCGCAATAGGACTACGGTTTGGCAGGCAGGCTCAGCATCATGGTTTCCTGCTTCATTTTGACCATCAGAGCAGTCTTACAAGTTCCAGGTCAAACGCCATTGATAACGCCAGGCCCAGGGCTTTTCTCCTTCGAGTGGATGGGATTGCCAAAGTGGAAAATAGAGTCCAGCCGTGAAAAATGAATTATGCTCAAATCCAAACCCAGCTGCATGCCGCGGTTTGACGGACTTCCAACCTATATCGTCCATATCTACAATCATGGTGCTTGAAAACACCTTTAGCTGAAATCCAGAAAACCAATATCCCCCGGACATGCTCACGCCCATATAATTATTGGTTTTATGAGTGAGTTTATTCTGGCCCCTGAAAATTGGAATTGCGGCCAGGGCGTCCTGCCATATGTAGGAATGGGAAAATTGATAGGGCTCTGGTGTTTCTTGACTTTGAAATCCAGCTTCTATTTGAAGACCTCCCACCAGCCAACCCCAAAAAACACCTGAAAGATCTGAGTTAGCCTTGAATATAGAGAAATTACCCTCCGGTCCCTGGCCATATGCAGATCGTAAGTTGATATACAAGCGATCCCCAAGCCGCGTCAGGGATAACCCAGAGTAAGCTGCCTTGACCACATCAATTTTTTGATCTCTTACCCAAATCAGTGAATCTGCATAGTTATCATGTTCAATTGAAATATTGAGACGCTGATAGGTCAGGGCGGGTCCCTGTATCAAGAAACTCTGCTGTCCAACATACTTGGTCAGCCCAATACCAACTCCCTCCCAATCATCAAAAGTGTGGATGTTAAGCTGTGTGAATAATCTATTTTCCAAGTTCAAGGGATGACTGTAGGACAATCGCTCTCCCCAATTCACAGCGGTATCATAGGGAGCGTGGGCATTCACTTCAATACTGACACGATGACGAAAGTCACTGGGATAGGCTGGCCAGAGATCAACACCAAATCCCGATGCAAATTTTAACCCGAATCGTTTCTCACCATCCCAATCAGACCAAATAGTGGGATTTATCGTCACGCGGTAGCTGGTCCAATCTGGAAGTGCCACAAAGGGTTGAATATGGATGTTATTACTCAAACGAGGCCACTTGTTGTTGTAGCGGTAATATTCCGACAATTTTCGCTTAGGATCCAATATAATTTCTACGATATCATTTTGGGGTACTATGAGGGGATCCTGATCAGAAATTCCGTAGACGAAAAAACTGCTATCTCCAGCGGCGGAAATGACCAGTACTTCTACCGGAAAATGCCATACGCCTTTGTGTTTAATGCTAATTTCCACACCGGTCTTGGTAGATGTCACCTTACTCAACTCAACATCTGCCCAACGCGAACTGCTGAGTGCTAACTCAAACTGATGCCCCATCTCTGGTCCACATAGGGATCCGATAGTTTCAATGAGAGCGTGGGTAATATGGGTGGGGGTTGGCGAGGACAGCATGGTCTCATTTATAATTTGGCTGTAAAGAGAATCACCAACTGTGGATTGAAGCATTCTCAAATAGCTCAAGCCTGCCACGTTGAGGATAAATCTCTCCTCTTTGCGTAATTCTGAAAATGAGTGCTTCTCGGTAATGGCCATAAGATTTCCATTGGAAAGTGCCCCACCAGCCAATTCCACCAGATATCGAGGTGTTAAATATTTAAAATCACTCCACAAAGCTGGAATCAAAGACTCGAACCCTTTAAATGGTAGATCTGCACTCCGGCCATTATTTTGCAATAGAAGCATTGCATATGAGCCAAAAAACCAAGAGCCTTCAGCTTCAGATTCACCTTTCCAGCCACTGAGTGTCCGCCCCATTTCCCCAAGATCATTCAGGTAATCCTCCAACAAATTACTTGGATTCTGAGGGACGACAGCCAGACTATCCTGTGCAATTAATCCCAGACCAAAAAATAGGGTCAGAAAGTATAGAATTGATTTTATGTGCATCAGATGGATAGAAATAATCCAGAGCTTAGTATGCGAGCAGGTTGAAGCGCAACACCTCAAAATAATCGTCAGTATTGAATCCCACAGTCAGTGGATTGAGAAGTGTCGCCCCGGGATAAAATGCTGCTCGGTAAGCATCCTGATGTTTTTTGAATTCAATTGAGAATTCAAGTTTCTCAGGTATGGTCATTAGCCCCCGGGAAAGATCTCCCTTAAGCGCTTTTTGGACACCTGCAGAAATCATTTCAAGTGTTTTAGCAGGATGCTGAGTGATCACAGAATTACCGACACCTCTAAGGGTGGCGACGGTTTCGATACTTGAATTGTGTTCCTTTACCTCAGTACAAAGACCTTCATCTCCAGAAACAAATCTTGCTGGAACTCCATAATAGGAAGCTGCAAGAGCGTGGAGATAAAATTCTGACATGTCACAGCCATTCAGGGTCATCCTGGCAATCCGCGAAGATGACATTGTGTGAGCCAGCGTATTGGTGTTCTGGCCTGCACGGGAGTGGTAGCCCACAAACATAATAGCGTCAAAACTTTCATCCAACTCCTGGACCATAGACAGGGGGTGACCGGCCCACCCTCGAACGATCTTCACGAGTTCAGGTAGTTCATCCAGAATCAGATTTCTGCCCGAATCGTGGGCATCTTTGATCATTATCTCTGTTGCTCCAGCATCTATGGCAGCTCGGGCAGCAGCTCCCACCTCGGCTGTCATCTGTTTTTGGAACCAGGAATATTCACTGGGGAAGTTTTTGTCAGTCTCATTCCAGTGACCAATTCCGGTAATACCTTCAATATCTGCAGAGATATATATCTTCATGCTGACTCCCTGTTTAACCACTTGTTGAAAGTTTAGTTTAGTAATCCAAAGTCTAACATATCGCTGGCATAAATGCAACCAGCTTAAAGTGATAGACTTGAATTTAAGACTCCCCAGTCCCAGGGAAAAAGTTATTTCCGTTTCAATGGAAACAGGGCCCCGGGAACCCGTTTACAATACTCGGCATAAGCAATTGGATAAGCCTGATCTAACTGAATCTCTTCTTCAGGGATCAAGCGTCTCACCAACCAGAACATCACTATAAACATGATTGTCAACAACACTGATGACAGTATCAAAGTCAACCCCAAGAGGACCAGCAAAGCGGATAAATACATGGGGTGCCGAATCTTTTTATAGGGACCATGAAGTGTGAGATAATCGTTTTGACCCGGTTTCACTCCAGCCAATCGAAAACTGCGACGCAGCGAGAGTCTACTCCAGAGCAGGAGTATGCTGCCCGAGAGAAACAAAAATAGGCCAACGACTTCAAATGCAATTCGCAGAGGAGAATGCGGTAAATTAACACAAACCAGATAGGGAATGTAAATTCCTCGAATGAGTAACAAACCGCTGAGAGGGATCAATATTAAAAAGAATGACAGATTCATGATGTTAAACATCCAGCCAGTCCAGCCAGTCTCAGGTCGTTGTAGTCTAATCGAGCCTGGTGCCAACAACAAGATTGCTCCAGTGATTATGGATACCATCAGAATGATGATTGACATCCCAAAACTATATTCAGCGATCATTAACTTCAGCATATCCTTTCAGCTTGAATGCAAACCAAATACTTCAGGGGCAAAAAATATGCCGTTGTCAAATTTTTACCCTTGAATAGGTGTTCTTGCTAAAAGCGGTCTGCTAGAAATGGAAAGGCACTCCTTGAGAATGCCTTGATTATTTGTGAAAACATGGTTATAAATCGTTATTAGCAGGATATTCCTAGATCGATTGATCCAAGTAGCAATTGGGATTTACTTTCTCAGCAGGTTAAAACCCGCGTATGTTAAAAGAGGAAATCCATGTTTTCTTCCGTCATCTCAAATGGGATTGTACTCAGCATACTTACCTGAAAAACAGTTTGTCCTAAAGTACCAGCCTTAGGTTCCTTTACCGTTCTCAGCAATACTGAACCTCCACTTTCAACGAGATAGGCTTCAGATTTATCCTCGAAAACGTGGCCATATTTTTCAAAATAGGCTTGTTTAAATCGCTTGGCATCATAGGGATAGTCAAAACTATAAAGGACTTCAATAGAGTGTATCGATACCTTTTCTGCGCCTTTGACATTGTACCATACATAAATTTTCGCAATCCCCTTTTCAGAAATAGTATAAGAAAGCCCTGAGAGTTGGCGATTATCCACATAATTGGTTTTAGTCGCTAATTTTTTCTCCTTGAACACACCCGCTAAAGTCGAGTCCACCTGAGAAGCGGTCATTGACCAGTTAATTCCCCAGTAGATTTCCGGCGTTTGAGACATGAGAGGTAGTGCGAAACCAATGCCGATTAGCATTGAGATTATGAATTTATTATTCATAACAAGCCTCCTTCAAGACAAAAGTATATCACTGCTAGCATTTTTATAGTCAAGGCCACAAAAGTATGCTATTACAAATTTTCCGCAAGCATTGATTGCATGATTTACTCTCTGTTCTTAGAATCGATGCGGCTTGCCAATATGCTTATCAAGAACCCAGGTCACCGACCAATTGTGTCCCAGGCGGTGACCATCCATGGTCGGGGGAAGCTCCTCTACCAGATAGAAGGGTAGATCAATATCCTGTGGATCCCTGGCCAGTTCACGAAAAGCCCCATCTTGCGCATGGACGGTTTTATATTGAATCACCTGAACAGATGGATTCCAGCCTGGATAATTCAATTTATCATTATCGTCATACTTCATATTTTCACAATTGTCCAGCAATTTAGGGAAACCGCTTAATGGGGCTGCAATAACGTGGATTTCTGCATTTTGTTTTCCGAGTTGGGATGCTGCCAGAGTCACTACCATGCCGCCATAGGAATGCCCAAAGAGGATAATTTTTCCAAAGCCACCCGTCTTTTGGGCAGCCAGAATCTCTGAAACCAGATCGAGAGCTATTTCGTCAGGACAGCGTGTCCAATCAAAACGAAAGAAAAAAACTGACCCGTAATGATCCACCAGGTTTTTCAGGCCTGTAATCCATTCATAGCCCTGTGATTCATATCCGTGCACAACCACCACCAAAACACTGTCATTGGCTTCACCAGCTTTTGATATTTGCACCAGCCCTTCAGGATTGTCCATGAGCAGATTCCCAGCATTCCTGATTTCGGTTCCTTCGCCAAATAATTCAACATCTATCTGGATATATTGATTCTTAACGTCACTTTTTCTGGAAGCGCTTTCAGATCCAGTTCCTGCACACGCAACCAGGAGCGTGAGTATGCTGAGAAAAACGAGTTGTCTATATATGTTGATCTTAAAATGCATTTATTCTCCAGTTTTATTAAAATGTAGCCCAGCTCTCATGGTTGCCAGACCCGGTAGAAACAAGATAAGCATAAATATTGCAGCCATTGTAACTTTACCATTCAGCATCCCCAAAACACCTGCAGCCATGAGGACAAATCCAAACAAAATAAAGCTGAATTGTAATAGCTGACGGGTTTTTTTATCTGTCAACTTGATTCTCATGCTGAATATGATCGTCATTATTCCCAGCATTAAGTAATATGCCATAAATGTGACGAGTGTCTCGCTGCTGAGTTCGACATTTCTAAAAGCCAGATACGCTGTGATGAGAGAAATACCCATGGAAACAATTGAATGAATCGTAGGATTAAACCAGGCGATTGATTTCTGTCGGAGATTCATACGACAATATAGGGAGCTTAAATAAAAGGTCTCCATCATTTATCTACTTCATTCGATCTAAATCTGCCAAATCACATCAAGTATCCCGTGTTTTAAGGCTCAGCAGACTTAATTTCAGCGTATTAGTATGAAAGCAGCACAATGACGAACAGCGGTCACTTCCTGATCATCAATCCTGGATCAACTTCTACAAAGTTGGCAGTATATCATTTTAATTTGATTCATAAGTCAATTCGACTCATCAAGGAAGCCAGTCTGGATCCTACAGATACACCCGCAGGTCAAATTGAAAATTATGAGACCGCCAACGAAATAAGAACGAAGGCAGTTAGACAATTTGTCGCATCAGAGCCCTTCAAATTCGATCTCATCATGGCTCGGGGTGCACCACTGCGACCCCTGGAGGGTGGTGTATACGCTGTAAACACTGGAATGATAAATGACATTAACTCGGTCAGGTATTCTCGGCATGCCAGCAATCTGGCAGCCTTGATTGGATATCAGCTCGGATCGGAATTAAATATTCCTGTTTATATTGCGGATCCAATTAGTACGGATGAATTCGAAGCAGTTGCCAGAATATCAGGGGTTCCGGGCATTGAGCGAAAATCACGAAGCCATGCCCTCAATATCAAAGCAAGTTTACGAAAACGATGCAAGCGGCTGGATCTGGATTTCTTTAAAAGTTCCTGGGTGGTCTGCCACATGGGAGGTGGAATATCAGTGGCTGCTTTAAAAAACGGACGTATTATTGATGTAAATGATGGGCTACTCGGCATGGGTCCCTTCAGCTCAGAACGAGCCGGTGCATTACCTATTGCTGGAGTTCTGGATCTGGCTTTCCAGAAAGGCTCGAGCCGAGCAAAAATAGAGACCTTACTTTCTATAAATTCTGGGCTAAAAGGATACCTGGGAACAGGAGATTTGAGAAAAGTAGAAGAGCTGTTGAAATCCGGGAAAGTAGAAGTCCAATTGATCTTCGAGGCAATGGTGTATCAAATTGCCAAGGAAATCGGCGCCATGGCTTCAGTGTTATCTTTTCAACTTAATGGCGTTTTACTCACAGGTGGCATGGCACACTCAAGTTTACTTTGCGAGTCAATCTCTGAACGCATTCATAATATGGCCGAAATTTATATTGAACCTGGTGAAAATGAACTGGAAGCGCTGGCCGAAGCCGGGCTACGTGTTCTCCTAGGCAACGAACCCATAAATATATATAAACAAGATCCCAAGCTCTGAGAGGGACATGGTCTCACTCAGAACCTGAATTTACTTATTGAGTTGTTCAGCGTCTAGGGGTCGATAATTCCACCCCAATTCCTCAAAACGCGGCAAAAGCCAGCCCAGACGTGATCTAAAGTCCTGCCAATCCCGTTGATCTTTTGCCGACCATAGCACTTCTGATAAAGCGGTCATCCTCGGCAAAACCATATACTCTGCATGCTCTGGAGTTTTTATAAATTCGGTCCACAAATTGGCTTGCGATCCTAATACAAATCGGTGCTCCTGCTCTTCCAGCTCAGCTGGAATCGGCTCATAACTATAGACGTTTTCCAGCGTTGAATGTCCCCCGATGGCTTGAGGTTCTGTCTCTGGATCTCCCTGGTAATAGTCGAAGTAAACATGGGAGGTTGGGGTCATTATTACATCGTGACCGGCTTTGGCAGCAGCAATTCCGCCAGCTTCACCTCGCCATGACATCACTGTCGCTTCAGGTGCCAGACCCCCTTCCAGAATTTCGTCCCAGCCAATAAGATTCTTGCCCTTTGACAGGATATATTTTTCCATCTTCTGGACAAACCAGCTCTTTAATTCATCCTCATTGGCCAGCCCCTCAACCGTGATTCGGTTTTGACATTTCGGGCATGTTTTCCAATGGGTTTTTCGTGCTTCATCACCCCCGATGTGGATATATCTGGCAGGAAAAAGCTCCACAACCTCATCGATAATATCTTCCAGGAAAGTAAAAACAGAATCATTTCCGGCACACAGTATGTCTTCGTTTGGCCAATAGCTCCCTGGTCGAACGGGGAGCAGCTCACCCTGACAGGACAGTTCTGGATAGGCCGCAAAGATTTCTGAAGAATGACCGGGCATTTCTATTTCTGGAATCACTGAGATTTGACGCTGGGCTGCATATGCAACAACTTCCCGGACTTCGTCTTGGGTATAGAAGCCACCATAGCTGCTGGTTTCACCTGCTTTAATGGGTGACCATTTTCGCCAGTCTTCGTGCTCACGATCCACACGCCATGCGCATATCTCGGTCAAAAGAGGATACTTTTTGATCTCCAGCCGCCAGCCATTGTCATCACTGAGGTGCCAGTGGAAAACATTCATTTTATGCAGGGCAATCATATCGATGTAACGTTTAACAAATTCAAGTGGGAAGAAATGCCTGGAGACATCCAGATGCATTCCGCGCCAGCCAAAGCGGGGGAAGTCTTCAATAATAGCGGATCGAATCCTATAACCTTTCAACGATTCAACGCCGTTTTCGCTGCTTGGAGGTAACAATTGCCGCAGCGATTGTATTCCATAAAAGAGTCCTGGCTCATCTCCAGCAGAAATATGAATCCCCTTTTTAGTCACCGCCAATCGATACCCTTCCTTCTGAATATCGGTTTCCTGCATGATTTCAAGCTCAATATCTGCAGAACCCTGCTCTCCAACTTGAAGTCCAGGGATCAAACCTTTCAAAAAGTCGCTAAAAAAGGTGACATTCTGGCTGGAACCAGAGATATAGAAGCTGGTTGACTTTGCAAATTTGAACTCGCCCTCAAGTATTTCTATGGATTGTGGTTTTGGTATAATATTCATATCAGAACTTTCTGTCTTTGTCACCGGTGGTGGTAAACAAGTTTGAATAGCCATGAACATGGTGGCTGCGATTAAAAATTTTATTGAAGTGTGTCTCACTATTGCCCCGCTTTTAGATTCATTTTTGAGTCATCTGATCCTGTAACAATTTTGATATTGACCTTAAGTCAATGTCAGAATCCTCTACTGGCCGTAAATATAGTGCCAAGCCGCCCCCTGGTGCCAGCGTAGCTTTCAGCGAATCAGAAGATTTTGCCAGGTAGGATCCAATGTGAATGGCAGTAGGATTCTTCTCCCAATCCGAATCCGCTCCATCAGAATAACACTCAGCGACCATGTCTGAATCGGTGATACTTGACATTTTAATGGATAGGGTCCGGCCATGCTCGTTGGTAATGGCTCCAATAAACCATTTATTCTCATAGCGCCGAGCAATGGTGACGAATTGTCCAATCTCCGCTTCGAGATATCTGGATTCATCCCAATCTGTTTCAAGATCCCTGATAAATTGAAAGGCGGGTTGGCCAGTATAATTTTCTGGCAGGTCTGCCGCCATTTGCAATGGGCTGTAAATAACGACCATAAGGGCCAATTGTTTGGCCAAGGTAGAATGTACTTTATTGCCCTTTTTATAACGGTCGAAACAGATATCAAATATTCCAGGAGTGTAATCCATGGGTCCGGCCAGGAGTCGGGTGAAAGGTAGAATGGTTGTGTGATCTGGGGGGTTACCCTCGCTCCAGGCGTTGTATTCCTGCCCGCGGGCACCCTCCCTGGTCATCATGTTTGGCCAGGTTCGCTCAATTCCAGTCGCTTTGATTGGTTCATGGGCATCAATTGTAATATGATATTTGGCCGCTGTTTCTACGACCCGCCGAAAGTGATTTACCATCCACTGACCATAGTGATATTGACCGCTGGGTTTGATCGATCCAACATAGCCTGTTTTTACTGCATGAATGCCCAGATTTGCATAGTAGGCAAAAGCCGTATCCAGCTGCTCCTCGTAGGCAGAAACATTTGCGGTTGTCTCATGGTGCCCAATAAATGCGATCTGCTTGTCACGGGCATATTGCGTGACCGAGTCTATATCAAAGTCTGCGTAGGGCGATGTCAACTGCAATGCACCTTCCTGACCCCACTGTTCCCAGCCCTGATTCCAACCTTCAACCAGAACACCCTGGATGTTATTGTCTGCTGCAAAATCAATATATGTTTTCGTATTTTGGGTGGTGGCACCATGACGATCCCCCTGGACCCAGGTATACTTATCAATATGCATTCCCCACCAGATCCCCACATATTTCATGGGCCGTATCCACGAGACATCGCTCAATCGATTGGGGTCATTCAAATTCAAAATCATGCGAGATCGCAAGAGATCTGCCGCATTCCAACCTATGCTTATAGTCCTCCAGGGAGAAAGCATCGGTGTCACAGTCTTTACTTTATCTCCATCAGGCCATGGAACCAGTTCACTTTTAAAGCTTAACGAGTCAGCGCTTGTTTTTTTCAGGGTCATGGCCGCATAATTAGACAGGTTTGCCTCATGAATGCTGATATAAAAGTGATCATCGCTCAGATAGGTTATCGGTGTGTTTGCAGAGTCAATCTCACTTAACAGACTCTTATTGTGTAGCTTTTCATAGGCATCGAACTCATGACTACCTGGTATCCACCAGGCCTGACCATTTTGCGCGAAATTAAATTCTGATAATTCTTCTATAATAAAGAGCGAGTCTAACTCAGACTGTTCAGGTATTTCATAACGAAAACTTACCCCATCATCGAACACTCGAAAATACAGAATAAGCTTACGCCCTGGAGAATTTATTTCTTTTAGTTCTACTCTTACCATATTGCTTCGAGAGGAAATCAGGTTTTCCTGGCCCCAAACCGGCTCCCAGGTTTCCTTTATTTCATTCTGATTTGTCTGAATAACTTTGAAGGGACCTGTAAGATCAGGCTGTTTCCTTAGGCGAAATCCAAGAGCTGATGGTCTTATTAGTAATTTTCCTTCTACCTCAATATGATAAGTGGGATAACCCTGAATTTGCTCCAATTCCACACTAATTCGATGATCGGGACTCATAATTACTATAGCTGGGGGGAGCTCAGGCTCACAGGCAAAAAGAATTAAAAAAGTGATGGGCAAAAGTCGTAACATTGGGATCCCTTGTCAAAGGATACAAAGCTCAAAAGCATATGGTCAGTGAACGGGCGCTGACGTCACGCGAATCTGGATTCTCCCTATTGGCGTTCAGAAGACTCTTAAACGAAGTCTGGCGAGGATGCCTGTGAACCACGCTTAAGGCTAAACTGGTCTTTATTTATTTGACCAAATTTTTTAGTTTGTCCCAAATCTTGTTGCCAAGCATATCTGCAGCGACATCTACGATCTGCTGCACCAGATCCAGTATATCCTGTTCCCCAGCCCAGTGTCGCCGGACAATTGCAGGGTCACATTTTTTCATGACTGAATTGATAACGTAGGCCGCTAAGGCGACATCATCCAGATATCCAATGGGTCCAAACAAAACCTCTGGAATTAAATCGATGGGTGAAATAAAATAGGCCAGAGCGCCAGCAATTTTTGCTTTCTCTGAGCTCGGAATCTCTTTATCCATGGCCAGCTTGGCTAACAGGTGGAATAAATCTGGTGCCAGCAATAAATACTCAGACCATTTGCTGGATTTTCCGGTTTTTGTTTGGAGCCATTCGCGAATATCAACGCGCATTTTCTGGTAAAAATCTTGATTCATCTCCAGTTCTTCTCCTCAATAATTGGTCTTCATTATTTTAACAGGGATACCTTTTGAACCACTCTGCTTCCAGTGTTCCGCAATTCACATAAATATATCCCTGAACTAACATTTACCAAATCCTGATCCTTTCCATCCCAGAGAACAACATAATTCCCAGGTGCACTAGATCCCAAAACGAGCGTCCTGACCAACCGTCCATTAAGATCAAATATTCTTAAACTGGTCTCACCTTCTGCGATAATTTGATAGCTTAGATTAACCTGCCCATTAAATGGGTTTGGAAAAGTACTCAGTTCAAATTGAGATGGTCGTTGATCTGCTATGTTAACGACACCAGGTGGGTAGGGAGAGCCTGCATTTACCCAGGCCGTGTACCAGACGCTGGCAAGATCCAGGGTGGCTCGCTCAAGACTCCATACCGTTGTATCCCCTACTTCCACCCACATCATGTTTAAATAGGTGTTCCCATGATTGGAATCCACATCTGAAGCCAGATCATCTGCTGCCATGACCAGATCGACCATGGGATAAATATCATCAATATACGAAAAGATGGATTCTAAGGGGGTTTCCCAATATTCAGCGATAGAATCTGATAAAACAATTTCGCTAAGGTGGTCATTCATCATTTCAGTTTCATAGCGTGCATGAATGCCGGTATTGCCTGTATCCTGTCCGTCGTAATTGACAGTAAGATGGAGGGCTTGGTGTGAATCAGCAACGTAGTGTCCCAGTTCAGCTGCTTTTTGCCAGACATGATCCCAATCTCCGGCTTCCATCAAGGCTACCATATCATCCATCCACCAGGTAATCACCCAGGGTACGATGCCGACATATTCTACGGTATTTTGACCATACATGGCAATAATGGCTTCCCATTCATGGGGCAAGGTTCCGGAAAAGAACGCATCATAATAATCAATATCAATCCAGTGATACCCACTTGGATAAGGGTCACTGCTATAATCGGGATCAACAGAATGCACGCGAAGATACTCCCTGTGATCCTGAAAGAATGACATCTCTACAGGCAAATGATCAACAGCCGTAGCATTTATAAAGCGATGGGATCCATGTCCCCACCCGTAGAGGTTTGTAATCAATAGTGTGATAGTGAATATGACCAATATCGTTTGCTTCAATGTCTTCTTCTCCAGCATGCTGTTTTTTAGTGAACCATTAATATTGATGTGAATCTTTTGAATGCACCATGAAAATGTGTATTGTAAGAAAACTTCAGTTATGGGATAATTCTCAAATGAAGGTAGACACTTTCCTAATTGGAGAGGCTTTGATCTAAAGCTTATAAAAGCTGGATAATGCCTGAAAAAGCAGATCCATTTCATTCCTTGAGTTGTAGGCGTTGAATCCCAGCCGCAGAATCGGCTCGTCTTGCCATTTTGTGATCATGGCTTCTATTTTGAACTCATCCCACAGATAGTTCCACAATTCAAAAGGTTTTGTGTTTGCTGGTAGGAGGATGCTGGCCATTTGTCCTAACCAGGTTTCATCGCAAATCAGATCTCGTTCACATAAGGCAGCGAATTTTACCCGATACTCCAGCACAATTTTTCGAGCTTCAGCCGCCCGATTGGACCAATCGTTTATTTGGCGGAATTCCAATGCTTTAGGAATGCTCAAAAAGGCAGCCATATCACGGGTCCCCCACATTTCATGGCGCAGAGAGAAAGAGGGCTGATTGATTTCTGCCCAGCTGATTACCAGAGGTTGAAAGTGATCACGCTGATTCGGATGAACATATAAAAAGGCAGTACCCTTTGGGGTCAAAAGCCATTTATGACAATTACTTGTATAATAATCAGCATTGATATCACGTACATCCAAATCCAGATGTCCCACAGCATGGGCACCATCAATTACTGTGATAATCCCAGCATGTCGGGCTCTTTCACAAATCTCTTTTACCGGTAAAACCAGTGCTGTGGCCGAGGTGATGTGACTCATTAGAATCACTTTGGTTCGGGAGGTCACCTGCTTCCAGAAATAATCGATAAATTCAGTCTGCGTGGACACCGGCAGATCGATCTCGACCTGCTTAAGCACAGCCCCAGTCTGTTTGCATTTCCGCGACCAGGTTGCTATGATGGTTCCATATTCATGATCTGTAGTCAAAACCTCGTCATGTGCATTCAGCTGGATGGAATTTGCATTGGCATTGAGAGCAATTGTCACGTTAGGCGTGAAAATCATCCCTTCCGCATCCGCATTCACAAATTGAGCTAGATCTGTCCTGGCTTTTTCCAAGGGACCACTGGCTTCCTTTCCAAATAAGCCCTTTAATTGCCTGGTAAAATAGTCGATGGGATTACGCTCAAGTTCTAGTTGCCAGCGTTGATACTCTTCAAATACAGGGCGAGGGCAGGCTCCAAAAGATCCATGATTCAAATAATGAATATCTGGATTTAGCAGGAATTTTGATTTTAGAGAGGTTAGCATGAGGTGTCCCTTGAGTATGATTTTGCTGTTTGTGTACGCTGATGACTAAGGCCCAAACAATGGCGCTTCTGACGGTTTGAAGGATTCGTAAAAATTGACTGAAACGCTGCGCAAAAACTATTTCAACAGTTGGATATCCAGGATGGTGAGTGTTTTGGTTCCCCCTGGAAGATCCAGTGTCAGAGTGTCACCAATTTTCTTGCCCAGGACACGTTGAGCGAATGGAGATGAAGTGGTGACAATATTCTCGTAGAGCTCTAACTCATACTCAGCAGCGCCGGCCATTGACACTGTGATGGTATTTTCGCCATCGCTATAAGTTACTTTGGTCCCAAATGATACTCTATCCGCTTTCACGTCCTTAGGCTCTACAACCTCTTCATCCAGATGCTTCTCAAATCGATGGCGCTTATTGTGTAGATGTGCCTGATTGTCTTTAGCAGCATGGTATTCAGCATTCTCTTTCAAATCCCCAAAATCAGCTGCTCTTTTGATATCTTTAGTATTCTGCTTGATATCATCATTAATCTCATGAATTTTCTCAACGATCTTATTATAGGTACTACGGAATATCATTTTTTAACGCCTTCTATATTCTACAAATATTGTCACTTCGGCCTATCAATCATCTCAGTTCCGAGACACGCCATTTTTCCAGGTCACAAGTATAAACTTTTAGCCTTCATCAGTCCAGCATTTAGGGGCTTGACCCGAATGAGAATTCTTCAAGGATTTATCTCATAATTTTAAAGCTGATTACCAGCGGTTCTTCACCTTTTCGGCAAAACCCAGTAGGTTCTCGATCTCTAGAATCGATCCATCATCCAAGGTGACCTGACCCGAGAAGCGGCCAAAAACCTGATGCTGCCAGGATTGGATCACCAGCAGATTCGTGTTGGAGTAGCGATCGAGGATGGGAGTAAAATCCAATTCGAGACGACCATCATTGCTGGAAAACTGCCATTGCTTTAAAAAATTATCCTCAGGGATGTGAAAACTGACTCCGTCCAATTTGTGTCCGCGGCCATTAAGAAAAATGATGTTCTCGCTGGCAGCCGATGTATCTCCAAAGCCATAACCGATATTCAAGCC
>JABMOT010000193.1 GCA_013202385.1 Fidelibacterota bacterium | reverse complement strand
TGTTCAGTCAGATTATCAGTAATTTAAATCGAGTTTCGTTTAACAGAATAGTCGAGAGATATAAATCAGATAAACACAGCAAAGGGATCAACAGTTGGACCCAATTCGTATCCATGTTATTCTGTCATTTTGCCAAGGCTATCTCATTGCATGAGATTAGTAATGGACTACGATCAGCAACGGGTAACCTGAATCATCTGGGAGTTACCCTGGCTCCCAGTAAATCATCTCTATCTTATATCAATCAGCACAGGGACTGGCATTTATTCCAGGGATACTATTTCGCCTTGTTGGAACAGTTTAGTAAAACAGCCACGTTCAAACGTATCAAGTTCAAGAATATCTTCATGCTGGATGCCACCGTTATCAGTCTTGTAGTAGCAGATAGAGCCTACATTGACTTCAAAATGCTCTATCTGTGGCAGAAACAAAATACAGACTTTGTTATCAGGCTAAAAAAGAACATTAAGTATATCAGCAAGACCGAGTTCGATCTACCAACAGGCAAAGATCAACACATTCTCATGGATGAATCCATTATCATGGAAACGCCTAAGAGCTATAACGAATACCCTAAACGATTACGTAGGGTCGTTGTGTGGGATGATATTAACAAAAAAACCATTGAGCTTATTACCAATCAAATGTCTTGGACAGCAGCCACCATTGCTGAGCTCTATAAACAGCGATGGTAAATCGAAACCTTCTTCAAAACCATTAAACAGCTCATGAAAATCAAGACTTTCGTGGGAACCTCTGAAAATGCAGTCCTGATACAGATTTGGACAGCACTTATCTCTATACTGATCCTCAAGTACCTCAAACAGATAGCAAAGTACGCCTGGTCAATGTCAAACCTCATCGCCTTCCTGAGAATGAACCTGTTTGTCAAAATAGATCTGATAGAATGGCTCAATCACCCGTTTAGGGACAACTCACAAGCCGATAACCCGAGACAGGTAGTGCTGGTATGGACTAAATGAGGGGAGTGAAATCACAAAATAGAATAATCTGTCCTAAATCGTTGGTTTAAACAGGCTATACCATCAATCTTGAAACGTTTTGGACAGCAATGAAGGCACAGGGAATGGTTAAATGATGATTTGCTGTACGAAATGAAGATCATGGATTGTTGCCAGTTGAAGCTGACATGCTGGCGCTACGGTAGGCTCCATAAATGTCGGCCATCCAAAACAGGGTCATGAGGCTGGCGTTGATTCCCGCCCTTACAGAATTGCCAGCTTCATGGTGATTGTAAGTGTTATAAGCAAACGCGCTAACCAGAATTAGACTTAGAAATCCGTCAACTGAATGTCCAGTATATGCTCTCCCAAGCCCTGGGACTATGGATAAGCTAACAGCCAAAGCCGGACTTTTTCCAGGATTGGTTTCTTTTGTCCAATCAGGTGGATCTACAAGTCGGCCATCATACTGAACTTGCCCATTGGGAAGCTGGCGCTGATAATAACGAGCTGCAGGATTACAACGTACGATCCGATCCGTACCAATAATGGAGCCACCGATAAGTCCTCTTTCCAAAATGGCCTCCACCATAAAATTGGAGCAGGAGCTGGAGAATTGACAATTCGTCGAGGGCTCGTTGTAGCTGAAATGCTGCCACCATTGGATAGGCTTTAAGATGATTCGTTTTGTGAAGCCGAGTGAATCTGAAGCATAAAGTGTATCCATGGGTGTCATCACTTGACCCAGTCCGGGAAGCGCCGTTACAATGAGTATGAGGGACACGAAGCGTAATTTGAATTGAATAATTCTTAACAATGTATTAAGGTTGCTATTGTAGTGTCGAATCAGGTGACCGGCTGGTGGACTATACTTAATCTTTGGCAATCCGAACATATGCCCACCTCTTAATTCCCTTTCACTGCAGAACTTTAATGAGTGTCTGTCTATAAAGTAGTTGTTTTGCGAAAATGGAATAAACCGTTAAAACGGTTTTCTTATTATGTATAGAGACAGACACTCATTAGCCATTCAGTGCTGATTGTAGGCGATTAAAAAAGTCGGAATAAAAATCCTGAGATTGAACCGGGCCTGACTCAACGACGCCCATTCCCTCAAAATGTTGGCCTTGAACGGTGACCCGCAGACTGGTTTGTTGAAGCGAGACTTCCTCCATATTAATGGTCATGGTGTATGTATATGAATCTGGGCCAGAACCATCAGAACCAACATAGATCGATGAAGAATCGTGATGGTTATGACGCCAACGACCCTGTCTCTGTTCCCCACGATCATGCCCCTCATTTTCCTCATCATCATCTGACCCACCAAAGATAAATGCTAACAGCAAACCGACTACTGCTATGCCTCCAGCGATGAGACAAAAAGTCCCCATTTCATCGGCAACATCTCCTTCAACCTCAGTCTCACGACTAATTGGAGCTAATAACTTCTCTGAAGTTCGGGTTGCAGTGATAATGCCGAGACCCATATCCACGCTACCGAGCGTATAATGAATATCTTGGAGTACTGTTGTAACCGCTTTAGCGACTTCCTCCGGGCTGCCACTAAACACTCTGGTTTGTAAAATTCGAGCTTCCTCAGGGGATATTTCCGCAGGTCTGAAACTACAACCAGAAACCATGAAGGACAAATATATGACCAGAACCCAACTGGCTCCATGCGAATACTGCTTTTTAAGTGAAATAAGCATCGGTTTTCTCCCTCCGAATCAGGCTGTCCTCGCTTGTTCCCACTATGGGCTCAAGTATATTTTGGCGCTGTAAGTATGTTACATTTTTATCAAATGGTAGCAAATGATAATTATCAAGCGCGGGTCAAATAGAGGAAAGAATATTCATAAGAAACGCATTGTTTTTTCTATGTTATTGGCCTTAATAAGTTGCTCTGCTGATAAAAATCCAAGGGAAGGATCATTTATGCAAGCTTTTGACAAATTGTGGAATTACAACGATCCGGCTGCAACAGAAATCAAGTTTCGAGATTATCTGGCAGATTCCAATGCTGGATTAACACAAAGCGATAAGTTGGAGCTGCGTTCGCAAATCGCTCGCACATTAGGATTACAACAAAAATATGATGAAGCACATCTGGTGTTGGATAATGTGGAAGCAGAACTTAACGCCGATTTTCAAATCGCCACTCTTCGCTATTTACTCGAAAGGGGCAGAGTCTTCAATTCAGCCGGAAAACAGATTGAATCAATTCCTTTTTTTCTTAAAGCCTGGGAACTGGGTCAAGAGTTTGGAGCTGATTTTTTTGCCGTGGATGCCGCTCATATGCTTGGGATAGCAGAGGCGTCCCCAGAGCAATTGGCCTGGAATGAGAAAGCCATGGAATTGGCTGAAAACAGTGAGGATTCTCGTGCCAAAGGATGGTTGGGGTCTCTGTACAACAACATTGGCTGGACCCAGCATGATTTAGGGAATTATGAAAAAGCCCTGGTCCTGTTTGAAAAAGGTCTGGCATGGCAGGAGTCAAACTCAAAAGTTCGGGAAACCCAGATAGCAAAATGGACCGTGGCACGAACCCAGCGTTCACTTGGAAATATTGATCTGTCATTGAAGCTACAGCTGGAATTGGAGCAAGAAATTCTTGAATCCGGAAGCGCTGAAGATGGCTATGTGTCTGAGGAGATTGCTGAGTGTCTTAGCTTGAAGGGACAGCATAAAGCAGCAACTCCGCATTTTTTTAAAGCCTGGAAACTGCTCTCAGAAGATCTTTGGCTGCAGCAAAATGAAGCTGAACGTTTGTCAAGATTAAAGGAGCTCGGGGAGCATAGCCCTGAATAGAGCGATCAACTTAATTTGATACTGCTCATCGATAATTACGATTCGTTTACCTATAACCTGTATCAGCAGGTCTCAGGCCTTGGCGGAGATGTCAGGGTTATCAAGAATGATGAACTATATCTTCATCAAGTTCAGGAAATCAAACCCGATAAGATCATTTTAAGTCCCGGGCCGAAGACACCCGCTGAATCAGGGCTTTGTATTCCAGTGATCCAGTCGTTTTTTCAGAGCACACCTATCCTGGGAATTTGTCTCGGACATCAATGCATTGGAGTCGCTTTTGGGCAAAAAGTCATTCCGGCAAAGCGGCTCCTGTTTGGCAAGACCAGCCTCGTTACCAAGGCAAATTCAAGAGTGATGAAATCTTTGCCCAGCCAGTTTGACGTGGCCAGATACCACTCACTGGTTCTCGATGCCGTGCCACATGATTTTATCTGTACCTCTCAAGATACAGTCGGCGATATCATGTCCATTGAACATGAATCCTACCCATTGTTTGGTCTTCAATTTCATCCTGAGTCGTTCCTCATGGAGCCAGTGGGGGATAGAATTATAGAAAATTTTTTGGCGCTCTGAATGAAAATCATTAAGCTCAGCCCTGAACATTGGGATAGGTTGCTAGCCACGCTTCCAGAGACTTCGAAGGGCGTCTTCCAAACAGACACTCTGGGAGAGAGCTTATGGCGTCAATTCTTTGCCTTTGATCCGATGGCAACATTTGTGCTTGATGATTATAATCGGCTGCCTGAACTGTCTGATTTTCTGACTATGCATGAACAGGCATTCTGTCCTGGTTTTCTAAGCTATGATCTCGGTCTGAAAATTCAGGGCGTGACATCCCGACATAAGCCAGATGTACCCTTAGCAATATTTCAAGCTTATGAAAACTGGGTAGAATATGATCAGGGGTCAATTGTGGTGAATACCCGTGACCCTGAATACATCAAACAGATCGAAAATATGATCCAGGAGTTGATTGAGCCTCAAATTCCTCAGACACCCCTGAAGCTTGAAAACTCGGTGAATCAGGATGATTACAGGCGAAACATAAAAAAGATTCATGACTACATCCGGGCGGGTGATTTTTACCAACTAAATTATACGCAACACCTTAAGGCGACGACAAGCGAATCCCCGAGGTCGTTGTTTTCTAGGATGATTGGAAAGCATCCTGCTGCATATGCCGGCTATTTTGAATATGAGCAGCTCACGCTTATATCGCTCTCACCTGAGTTGTTTCTTCGTCATCTTCAGGGTGTGCTTACAACGGAACCGATCAAGGGAACCCGGCCACGGGGAATAACTGGAGATCAGGATGAATCACTCAAATTGGAGTTATTGAACAGCGCAAAGGAAGAAGCGGAGCTGTTTATGATTACCGATCTGTTGCGGAATGATCTGGGGAAAGTTTGTAAGATCGGGAGCATACAGCTTGAGGCAGTCAAGGGAATCAAAAAACTACCAAAGGTGTGGCACACCTATTCCCGGATCTCCGGAAAATTAGCTGAATCTTATCAGCCCCTGGATGCCCTCCTTTCCATGTTCCCTGGAGGATCGATAACTGGCTGTCCCAAAAAGCGGGCGATGGAAGTCATTGATGAATTGGAAATCGAATCTAGAGGTATCTATACAGGTTCTATTGGTTACTTTCATCCTGATGGTGAATTCAGTTTCAATATTGCCATTCGTACCCTGGTTCAAAAGGGTGCGCAGCTCAGTCTGGGGACGGGTGGAGGGATCACTATAGATTCCGGCTGGGAAGCGGAATGGGCTGAACTTATGATAAAAGCGTCCACCTTCAATTAACGTGGAAAATAGAGTGTTAAAGTTTTTGGGTGTGGTTTGCAAAAAACAATGAAAAGCGACGGAATCAGCTCCTTCTTGCTTGTTTTAAAATGCAGCACTCATAGATTCCAGTCAAATTAAGCAATCGGGGGTTCCTCATGTTTCACCTGTTAATCAGCTTCATCCTCTTGCTTGCAGCACATACCAGTATGGCTCAAGAGTGGCAACAGAATGATCTCATTTTTAACCCCAGTGGCATTCCATCACTCCCTTTTTCACAACCAAGATTTGCTGATCTGGACAATGACGGAGATAATGATCTCATACTGGGGAATATCAACGAACCCCCACTATATTTCGAGAATACGGGGTCAGCAACTCTTCCGCAGTTTCAACCGGGAGCCCAAATCTTTAGTGGTGTCCAGGCGTTGGACTGTGAAGTTGGTGTTTGCATAGATCTGGATAATGATAACGATCTTGATTTCATCTCTGGTGGATACAATGGCTTGCAGCTTTATGAGAATATAGGTACAAACCAGAATGCTGAATTCAGCAGACGAGATGACTTTTTCAACATGCTCGCAGTAGGTATAAATCCGGTACCGCATTTTTCAGATCTGGATAATGATGGAGATTTCGACCTGGTCGTCGGATTAAGTGAAAGTGGTGAAATTCGCTATTATCAAAATTCTGGCACGGCTGAAGCTGCCCTTTTCACAGAGAGCCTGGCTGAGATGTGGTTTGACGTCGGCCTGTATGCTTATCCCTGGTTCTCAGATCTTGATGCAGATGGGGATATTGATCTGCTTGCCGGACGTGATGGGTATGGGTTTTTCTATTATCGAAATGATGGTGATCAATCAAGTTGGAGTTGGACCAATCTAAGCTCTTTTTTCTCAAATCTCGGACAGAATACATACTGGAACTCGCCCTGTCTTGTTGATCTCACAGGAGATGGCAAGCTTGATCTGGTCCATGGAACGGCTTCCGGTCCACTCCTCTATTATGTCAATTCTGGGTCTCTCGCTTCACCGTCATGGACTGCTGTCACCTCACTATTTGGCGGCGTCATTGATGTAGGTGGAGCCAGTAATCCCGTCTTTACCGATTTTGACAATGATGGCGATCTGGACATGCTTAGCGGTAGCCAGGGTGGTGATATCAAATATTATGAAAATACGGGTACCCCCAATGGGTCCGCCTGGATCGCCAATCATAGTCGCTTTAGCGGCATTGATCACTCGATATATTCTGCTGTGGCCGCAGGTGACCTTGACGCCGATGGGCTCATTGATCTCGTCGTTGGCGATCTGAGTGGAAATCTGTTTTACCATCATAACAGCGGAACCGGTTTTCCGTATGTAGCCACCATGTTTTCAGGGATTAATGTTGGGGGCTGGTCAAGTCCCCGCTTATATGATTTTGATGGGGATCAGGATCTGGATTTATTCATCGGAAGAGAGAACGGACAAATATCCTATTATGAGAACACGGGCAACATGAGTGAGCCAGTTTGGACAGAGAACAGCAGTTTGTTTTCTGGTATTCATGTTGGAAGCAATGCTGTTCTGACATTGGGGGATGTGAATCTGGATGGAAATCTGGATATGATTGTGGGGAAAGGCTTGTACGAAGTAAAAATGTTCACATATGAAAATCGTAGCTGGGTTGAGCTGCCAGACTCACTATCGGGTTTAACAGTTGGGCAAAATGCAACACCGGGTCTGGCTGATTTGGATGGCGACGGGGATCTGGATCTGGTCGTTGGTAATTATACCGGGACCTTTAATTATTTTGAGAATCTAACTGCGGTGGGTATCGATATTGGCCCTGAGACCCCAGATGAGGCGCTACTCTTTCCCGCTTATCCTAACCCCTTTAATCCATCCACTACATTGCGATATGAGCTTCAGGAGACAGCTCATGCTGGCTTGAAGATTTATGATCTTTCCGGGACTCTGGTTCAGACTCTGGTCGAAGGGTCCTTCGGACCGGGCGTCTCATCCGTAAGCTGGAATGCCAAATCATCCTCCGGGCTGGAGGTCGCAAGCGGTGTATACCTGGCTGTTTTAGAAACAGACAATACTCGTCAGGTGATCCGACTCACGTTCTTAAAATGACGACGAGTCCTGCATACCTGCTACTATTACAGCCAACTGATGCTATTGGAACTTGGACAGGGATCGTGCGCAAGTTTTCAGATAGAACAAGCCCATGCCCAACATGAGAGGCCTGAAATGGAGTAAAGCAATACGCTCCTGTAAAGGAAGTATGTTGAGCAAAGGGCAGGATTCCAAAAATCCACAAGGATATTGGCGCAAAAGATGATGAAAAAAAAGTGGATTGAGAAAAGGGTTAACAAAAAGAAAGATTGATAGCCAAAAGGATGGAAGGAAAATAAGCAGTCTCTGAGTGTGGGCATGATTGACCTGGAATAAGTTTTGTGCTGCATGAAGGATGAAGTGGGTTCCAATGAACCTCAATCTCTGCCGAGACTGACTCTGATGAACATTAAATCAAACCTGAATTAGGAAGCCTATGCAAGAAAACAATGTTCGAATAGAAGACTATTACCCTAAGGACACCTTTGACCGGATCAAGGCTTTTGCCGACACCAGGGAAACTCCTTTTGTCGTCATAGATAACCGGATAATTCGTCTGCAATATGATGATCTGGTAAATTGCTTTCCCTACGCACGCGTCCATTATGCTGTAAAGGCGAATCCGGACATTCATATCTTAGAGATGTTGGCGAAACTCGGTTCAAATTTTGATGTCGCTTCCGTGTATGAGCTTGATAAGGTCCTTGGGATAGGTGTAGATCCTGAGCGATGCAGTTACGGGAACACCATCAAAAAACGGAAGGATATCAGCTATTTCTTTGAAAAAGGGGTCGGCCTGTTTGCCACGGATTCAGAAGCCGATCTTCGAATCATCGCCAGTGAAGCTCCTGGATCGAAGATCTACGTACGCATCCTGAC
>JABMOT010000192.1 GCA_013202385.1 Fidelibacterota bacterium | reverse complement strand
TTTAATGTGCTTACCACCTATATCGATGGAAGCATAGTAGCTGAAAATGGAAACACCCTGCTAGCGTCGCTTCCCATCGAGATAGTGAATCAATTTGAAGCTGAGCTCCAAAAACCTGAGGTTTTCAAGCTTAAACCAAAGGCCTCCCGAATACCTGTGATTGAAGTTATTGATGGCCAATTGGTGACCAAAAAATATGAGTGGAACCCGATTCTAGATGCAGCTGGATTTATCCAAAATGATCTGGCTGAAGACATTCTCAAGATTGCTGTTCTAAACCGGTATTCAAAATCAGCACCCGCAGTAGCATATATCAAAAATTTTGGACTGAAGACCGGTGCCATCGCCTCTTCGGTTGCCCATGATTCACACAATATAGTTGCCGTTGGCACTACAGATGAGGATCTGGCTGCAGCCATGAATTTGATTATTGCAAATCGGGGCGGTATCGCAGCAGTTACACCTGCAGGGAATCATGTGCTACCACTGCCCGTTGCAGGAATCATGTCAGCAGACGATGCTTTTAAAGTCGGAAACATCTACGGTCGGATGGATGATATCGCCAAGGAACTTGGCTCACAATTGAGTGCGCCCTACATGACACTCTCTTTTATGGCTTTGCTGGTGATTCCAGCTATAAAGCTCAGTGACAGGGGCTTGTTTGATGGGGAGACTTTCGCGTTTCTGGACGTGTTTTCATGAAACTTGAAAGTAGAAACTTGAGCCACTCGAACGGGGGCTTGCCCAATCCTATAGGAAGGCAAGACCACATCACTCGGGTTTGTCGTAAAACCCTTCGACAGGTTCAGGGCGACAAACTTTTTTCGGTCATCACCACATTTTGGCAAATAAATATGAAATCCCTAAACACTTGCTTGGTTTATGTCGCTGCAAAAAAAGGGTGGCTTTATTTTCCGCCTCAATGAAACAAAATGAATCCTCCTAGCCATATAATTGGAAAAAGCTTAAAGCGAGTAGATGCCCGGGGCAAAACCACAGGCGAAACCAAATTTCTTACTGATTTGAATCTGGACAATATGCTCCACGCTGCGCCCGTTTATTCTCAGATTCCCTATGGCCAATTACTGGGAATCGATATCTCGAAAGCTGAATCTGACCCCGATTATATTGCCTTTTTCTCTGCCCGCGATATACCAGGAGAAAATCAGGTTGGTGTCATTCTGGCGGATCAGCCTCTTATCGCTTCAGAGACAGTACGATATATCGGGGATAGTGTGGGAATTCTGATAGCCAAAACCGATGAAGCTGCCCAGCGTCTCGCTAAGCTTGTTGAGGTCTATGTAAAACCTTTCACCCCTGTGCTTTCCATTGATGAGAGCCGCGATGCTACTGAAAATTTTATTCATGCAAGCAATCTGGCTTGCGAACATCAGGTGAAACGTGGTGATCCTGAAGCGGCTTTTTCCCTGGCGGATCACATTATTGAGGCTCGCTTTGAGACGCCCTTCCAAGAGCATTATTATCTGGAACCTCAGGCTTGTATTGCTCAAAGAACAAGCGCTGGTGGTATTTTTATCATTGGCTCAATTCAATGTCCTTTCTATGTGCAAAAAGCGGTTGCTCGGGCACTGGCGCTTCCTTTTTCAAAGATAAAGATAGAACAGGCTCCCACTGGCGGAGCATTCGGTGGCAAAGAGGATATCCCGTCAGAGACTTGCACCCGTGCTGCTCTGGCAGCATTCATTTTGAAACGACCTGTTAAAATGGTTTATGGCCGAATAGTGGATGTGCAGCTTACCAGCAAGCGCCACCCCTTCCAGATGCATTATAAAGTAGGTGTCTCCAGCGCAGGCAAATTGCTGGCTGCTGAGATTCAACTGGAAGAAAATGCAGGCGCCTATGCCACCCTGTCTTCTGTGGTATCGTATCGATCTGCCATGCAAGCTATGGGTCCCTATGTTATTGATAATATTTCGGTGAAATCAAAATCCTATTATACCAATCTACCCCCGACAGGTGCTTTTCGTGGATTTGGTTCGCCCCAGGCAGCTTTTGGACATGAACGTATGATGGATATAATTGCCGCAACGTTGAAAATGGATCCGGTGGAATTCCGTTTACATAACATTCTCAAGCTGGACACCAAAACTTTAACTGGACATCATCTGAAAGTAAGTGTGGGGGCAGAGGAAACTTTACGGACTGCAGTTGAGGCTTCAGGATGGAATTCCAGATCTGAATCTACTGACCCACGCTGGAAAACTGGATATGGTGTTGCTCTCATCCACTATGGAAATTGCCTCGGAGCTGCAGGCTGGTTCATGGATGGTAGTGGCGTTAAGATCAAAATTCATCGGGACGGTTCAATAGCAGTTGCGTTTGGACTCATCGAAATGGGTCAGGGTGCCTTAACTGTCGTCAATCAAATGACAGCCGAAGCCCTGGGCGTAGAGCCCTCTCGTATTACTGTCCTGCCCACAGATACAGAACAGGTACCAGACAGCGGTCCAGCAGTTGCCAGTCGTAATGTTATCATGACCGGAAATGCCATCCGCGATGCTGCCAGTAAATTGCTGCCTGTGTTGAAAGAGGCTGCTGCAGAACTCCTGCAATGTGACCTTAAAGAGATCAAAATTGAACGTGGATTGGTAACAAACAGTCGAAATGCTGGATCTCTGGGCTTTACTGAGTTGGCCAATTACCTATATCTTTCAAACCGCCCCATGGATGTATTGGGCTGGTGGCATGTACCAGAGCTTGAATATGATGCTGCCACTGGAATCGGGGAAGCCTACTTCACTTATTCCTATGCTACCCATATTGCCAAAGTTAAGGTTGACACGCTAACAGGTCTGGTAAAAGTAGCCAAGATCTGGGCTTCCCATGATGTGGGTCGAGCCCTGAATCCCGCAGGTCTGGAAGCTCAAATTGAAGGTGGAACGGTTCAGGGAATCGGCTGGGCTTTGACCGAAAATTTCAAGCTGGATCTTGGTCGGGTATTAACGGATAACCTCACGACCTATTTGTTACCCACTGCCATGGATGTTGGTGAAATAGAATCCATTATCGTAGAAGACCCGGAACCAGAAGGACCCTGGGGTGCCAAAGGAATTGGGGAACCAGCCATTATTCCAACAGCCGCGGCCATTGCCAATGCTGTGAGTCATGCTCTGGGAAAACCAATTAATCGAATTCCAATAATACCTGAACAAATATTAAACAAAATAGGGGGTTAATATGGAACAGATTTTATTACACAATTTACGGGTAATCGATCCCTTTGGAGAGCGCGAATTCATTGACCATGCATCCATCCTTATTGAGGATGATCTCATAAAATTTGTCGGACGTGGTTTTTCTCATGTCGGGTTCGAGGGACAGCTTCTGGATATGGAAGGTAAAACGGTTCTACCCGGGATGATCAATGCCCATACACATTTATATGGAAGTCTTGCATTGGGAATGCCAGCGCCCAAACATGCACCTGCAAATTTTGTTGAACATCTCGAACAGGTCTGGTGGAAACTGGATCGAGGACTTGATAAAGAGTCGACACGGGCTTCATTTGAAGCAGGTCTGCTGGATTGCCTCCAGAATGGCACAACCACAGTGATCGATCATCACGCAAGCCCCAATTATGTGAATGGGTCGCTTGAGTTGCTGGCGGAAATTGCTGAATCTTTCGGCATCAACATCAGCATTTGTTTTGAGACCTCAGATCGAAATGGCTCGGCCTCTTTTATGGACGAATTGACGGAGAATTTGCGCGCAATGCGAAAATTCGAATCGAATCCTTATGTGGCGCCACTCCTGGGTCTCCACGCTTCCTTCACGCTTTCAGATGATTCTCTCAAGGTTATCAGCGAACTCATGGATGAATTTCCCGATTGTGGCATTCACATCCACGTCGCAGAAGATATGGCTGATGAAAAAGATGCCCACGCGAGAGGGTATGCATCTGTCATTCAGCGCCTGGATCATTTCAAGCTACTCACGCGACGTTCCCTGATTATTCATGGTGTATTTATGACTCGCGAGGATCGTCATACACTCTTAAAAGCTGGTTGCCGACTTATCCATAATCCTAGCTCCAATGCCAACAATCAGGTTGGCATATTGTCAGCTGAAATAATTGAATCAATGCACGCTGGTCTCGGAACAGATGGCATGCAAAACAACCTGTTAATTGAGGCAAAAGAAGGCACCCTGATCAGGTCAGCTGTTGAAGGTCCCGCCGTCAATTATCTTGAGCTCCTTTTCAAAAATAATCCCGATATCGCGCTCCGAACCTTTGGCCGCCTTATTGGTCATATCGAAGAAGAAGCACAGGCAGATCTGGTCTTTTATGATTATGATCCACGCACAGAAATTCACGCTGAAAATTTTGGGAGCCATCTGCTTTTTGGACTTGGCAAACCCACTGATGTCATGACCCGCGGTGTATTCAGATTAAGACATTCCACGCTGTTTAATTTTGAAAATGATGGGATTCGCAAAAATTCCCGAAAACAATCGACACAGTTGTGGAAAAAAATACAATCCTTGTGATAACAAGATGAAGGCATAGATATGAAAACTGATTTTCAAAATATACTCGACCGAGCGGAACACTATCGCCCTGAAATATCCAGATTTTTGCGTGATATGATCGCCATTCCCAGTGAAAGTTGTCAAGAGGCAAAGGTCGTTCAACGCATCAAACAAGAGATGGAAAAGGTTGGTTTTGACAAAATCGAAATCGACGAAATGGGCAACATTTACGGCACAATGGGTCATGGCAGTCATGTGATCGCAATGGATGCTCACATTGATACCGTGGGTGTTGGAAATATTGATAACTGGGAAGTTGATCCCTATGAAGGTTATGAAGATGACGAAATCATCATGGGTCGCGGAGCCTCAGACCAGGAGGGCGGCATGGCCAGCATGGTTTATGCCGGAAAAATTATCAAGGATCTCGGCCTGGAAGCTGACTATACGCTGGTGATCACCGGCACGGTTCAGGAAGAAGATTGCGATGGACTTTGCTGGCAATACATCATGGATAATAAAAAGATTCAACCGGAATTTGTGGTAAGCACCGAACCTACTTCCTGTCGTATTTATCGAGGACAACGAGGTCGGATGGAGATCAAGGTTACAACTTCTGGGATCAGCGCTCACGGTTCAGCCCCAGAACGTGGTGATAATGCCATTTATAAGATTGCACCCATTCTCCTGGAGCTTCAGGAGTTGAATACTCGTCTGGCTGACCATGATTTTCTGGGAAAAGGGACCCTGACTGTATCTGAGGTCTTTTTCACATCTCCCTCCCGATGTGCTGTCGCCGATGGTTGTTCCATTTCAATCGATCGCCGGCTTACCGTTGGTGAAACTGCTGATCTGGCCCTGGAGCAAATCAGAAATCTTCCTTCTGTCAAAGCGTCCAATGCAATGGTAGAAATGTATGATTATGAACGGCCCAGCTACACTGGATTCTCTTTTCCAACCCAGGCATATTTTCCAACCTGGCTGATTGAGGAAGAGCACGTGGCAACCCGGGCTTTGGTGGCTGCCTACAAGGGATTATTTCATGAAGAACCCATCGTTGATAAATGGACCTTTTCGACCAATGGTGTTGCTATCATGGGTAAATATGGTGTGCCCTGCATCGGTTTTGGTCCTGGTGCTGAGGAGGAGGCTCACGCCCCCAACGAAAAGACCTGGAAAGATCATCTGGTGAAGGCCTCAGCTATGTATGCGACGATACCTTTGACATATCTGGAAAAACTGAATTCCTAAAAAATTCTGAATACGGAGAACAATGAAAGCACGTATTGATAAATTAAAATCGCTGAATCTGAAAAATTATGGTCACGATTTTCTGCTCACCTGGGATAAGTCTTCTGAAGAGTTGGAAGCCACCCTCCTCTTGGCTGAAGTTTTGAGGGAAAGACATCGTCTGGGGAAATCCAATCGCGTCTTCGATTCCGGTCTGGCAGTCTCCATTTTTCGCGACAACTCAACCCGAACCCGCTTCAGTTTTGCCTCCGCCGCCAATGCCCTCGGTTTAGCAGTCTCAGATATGGATGAAGAAAAATCTCAGGTCTCACACGGTGAAACTGTGAGAGAAACTGCCAATATGATTTCATTCATGACCCGGGTAATCGGTATCCGAGATGACATGTATCTGGGAGAGGGACACAGCTATATGAAGGAGGTTTCAGAAGCCGTCCAAACAGGTTTTGAGGAAGAAGTACTTCATAACCGACCTGGTCTGATCAATCTCCAATGCGACATCGACCACCCAACCCAGAGCATGTCTGATCTGGCCATGTTGTCAAATCATTTTGGTTCGCTTGAAGCTCTTAGAGGTAAAAAAATTGCCATGTCCTGGGCCTATTCACCTAGCTACGGTAAACCCCTCTCCGTTCCCCAGGGGATCATCGGATTGTTGACCCGCTATGGAATGGATGTAACGCTGGCTCGTCCAGAGGGATACGGACTCATCCCTGAAGTTGTAGCCCTGGCAGGGAAGCAGGCATCCGCTTCAGGTGGTTCCTTCAAACAGGTCAATAGTATGGATGAGGCCTTTGAGGGAGCCCACATCGTCTATCCAAAATCCTGGGCACCCTATCATGTTATGGAGGAGCGAACCACACTCCTCAAGCAGGGAGACAAACCAGGTTTAAAAGCTTTAGAACAATTGTGTCTGGCCAATAACGCCAAATTCACTGACTGGGAATGTACTGAAGCTAAAATGAAACTCACGCATCAGGGTGAAGCTCTTTATATGCACTGTCTGCCCGCTGATATTACTGGTGTAAGTTGTAAGCAGGGAGAGGTCAGCGCTGCAGTCTTTGAAAAATATAGATGCGACACCTATCTGGAAGCCAGTTATAAGCCCTTCATCATTGCTGCCATGATGTTTCTCACTGGTGTCAAAGCACCGATCTCTGCCTTAAATAAACTTGATGATTAGATGTGGTTTTTTTTAACATCGAAAATGACGAACTGATATGAAATGGATATACAAAATAACCTATCCCAATGGTAAGATTTACGTAGGTAAGGATTTGACGGGTAGTATCAACTATTTCGGAAGTGCTGATTCAAGCACTATTGAACAGGATTTCTCATTTGAAGATATTTTGAACTTTAGCATTAAACGAGAGCTCCTGTGGTGGTCCGCAAAAGCCTCAGATGAAGATGTTAATATAAAGGAAGTTGAATTTATTTTGGATTGGAGATCTAATGAACCGTCTATCGGCTACAATCGATGGCCAAAACTCAAACTATAGAAATTGTACTCGCTTCGTTTTATGCGTTGTGAAACATAAGAGGAACTAACTCGTGGACTCAAAACAGATTTTAAAAAACACAATTCAACGTTGTAAGGACAAGAATATTATCCTGCCAACATATAGACAAATGGCCAATCCGGAGCTTATACCTGAAGGTATCAAGTCAGAATTATCACAAATCGGGCTTTGGGATCTTAATCCCCGCAATCTATTTCGCCTCAGCTGGCAGAATGAACCTGTAAGCAGCGGAGGTGGTTTTGGAGATGTCAATTATCTTGAGCTCCCCACCGTCCTTACTGGAATTAAAGCCCGAGTCATTGTGCTCATCGGTAAATTCTTTCCCACTGGCGCTCACAAGGTCGGAGCTACTTTTGGACCACTGGTTGAGAAATTGATCTCCGGCCAATTTGATCCGACCCGGCAAAAAGCCCTGTGGCCTTCAACAGGCAATTACTGTCGCGGTGGAGCCTATGACGGCTATTTACTTGGCTGTCCATCTATAGCCGTGCTACCTGAAGAAATGTCAAAAGAGCGCTATTCGTGGTTGGAAAAAGTAGGGGCTGAGATCATCCGCACCCCAGGCGGAGAAGCCAATGTTAAGGAAATCTACGACAAGGTTAAGGAATTGGAAGCCGAACGGGGAGATGAGATTGTCACCTTGAATCAGTTTGGAGAAATCGGAAACCCGCTCTGGCACTATGCCGT
>JABMOT010000191.1 GCA_013202385.1 Fidelibacterota bacterium | reverse complement strand
TGGGGGTAAAAAAAGTTTCTATATGTTGGTCTGATGTGATCCTGACTCGTTACGCAAGAGCCCCCCCTGAGTACCATCTGGCTGGACATAAATTTACCATTGTATTCACCGATAGCTCCAGTGGCTGCCCTGAAACCGGGATAGGGCGTATAAGGACTACGGGTCCATTCCCAGACATCTCCGTACAGTTGAATGATCTCATCCGAATCAGCCTCTTCAGGGGCTCGAGGATGAAAAATATGGCTCTCCACAAAATTTCCGCCAAGACGCTGCTGTTGAGCTGCCAGTTCCCATTCAAACTCGCTTGGAAGTCTTGCCATTGACCAATTGGCAAAAGCATCGGATTCGTAGAAACTCAAATGAGCAACCGGGGCACTCAAATCAAGGGGCTGTAGACCAGCGAGTGTAAATTCAAACCAGTCTGCATCACGCTTGACCCAATAGAGGGGAGTTTGCCAGTTTTCTGTGTTGAGAATTGACCATCCATCTGAAAGCCATAAAGCTGGCTTTTGATAAGCACCATCTTCAACGAATGCGAGAAAATCTGCATTTGTCACCAGCCGGTTTGCCAATTCAAAGGGCTGAAGCAGGATGTCGTGCCTCGGGGTTTCATTATCAAAAGCAAACTGTTCTCCAGCAAACCCATGCTCATAACGGCCACCGGGAAAAGTTGTCCAAGATAGGGGTGTCAATTTATTTGATACAGCTGAACCTGCTGTCGTTGAATATGCAGGGTAAAGTGGATTCTGAAACAAGACGTGCTTGATATCGGTGAGCATCAATTCCTGATGCTGTTGTTCATGGTTTAAGCCGAGCAAAATTATCGGACTTAATTCAGCAAGTTTCCGCTCATCCAGTGTTTCGAAGAGTCGGAGCATTTCCTGGTCTACATGCTCTCGATAGCTATAGGTCTCAGCAACCGTGGGACGACTGATGTGACCTCTTTTAGCTCGGGGGTATTGTTTACCCACTGCATTATAGTATGAATTGAATAGAAAATTGTAGAGCTCGTTTGGCGTTTTGTAGTTCTGAATTTCAGGTTTGAGTAAAAAGGTCTCGAAAAACCAGGCTGTGTGGGCCAGATGCCAGCGGGTCGGACTCACATCGGGCATGGATTGAATACCATAATCTTCGATTTCAAGCGGTTCACAAAGAAAGTGAGTGAAAGCGCGTATATCTTGATATTTTCGAATCAGTTGAGCTTTGGTTGGCTGAACACTGCCTGTGTTTGTCATAGTTGAATCAACCCCCCCGAGTTTGAGCTTTTGAGTAAAACTAAAATTTTCTCAGCAATTGTCTCTGGTGACACCCAGGTCGAAAAATCTGCATCAGACATGGCGAGTCGATTGGCCTGAGTGTCGATAATGCCAGGTAGAATTGCATTGCAGGTGATATCCCCTGAGACTTCTGATGCTATTGCTTTTGTCAGCATATGAACTGCAGCCTTGCTCACCAGATAGGGTCCAGCTAAGGCCATGCTACTCTCAGCGGCAGCTGATCCAAAATTGATCAACCGGCCAACCTGGAATTGTTTAAAATGAGGCAGGATTATCTGACTGGTATTTAGCACGGTCAGAAAATTAAGTTTCCACATTTTGTCCCATGCAGCTCTTGGATAATCCTCGATGGTTTCTCCCATTTCAAAACCGCCAACAATATTTATCCAAACATGAATCTGGGAAAAATGCTCAGTAATAAGATTAAATGATCCTTGAACCGAAGCCGCCTCAATCGGGTCCATTTCTATGGCAAAGTCATTCTCTGAAAGCTTCACCAGTCCGTGAGAGTTACCGCTCTGTCTCGTGGTTCCAATTACGGAAGCACCATGCCTGAGGAGCAAGCTACGGATTGCAGCTCCTGTCTCTCCAGATACACCCACGATGACACAATTGATTGCCTTCAGATCCATAACACCTTCCATTTTTGGCTATTGGAGCTTGAAAATAACAATAGCACCCTGTATTGGTATCAAAATCAGGGTGCCATTAACTTAATCGAGGAAAAATGAAGCGTTGGAGATTGATTGGTTAAAAGCGGACATCAAGATCCAGATTTACTTTGTCCAAAACTTTCATGGGTCCCATTCCTACCAGGGGCAGATCGAAGTCAGTCGGAATGATAAGAAAACCCCCTGTCGCATGCCATTTTCCGTCTTCTGAAATTAGATTCAGATTGAGAGTATAGGACTTGCTATTCCCATTAATCTGGAGCTGGCCTGGTAAGGAAATCTCACCAGCTTCAAATTCAGCCATCATTACTGCTGACGTAAAAGTGATCAATGGATGCTTTTTCCGATCCAGAACTGACATTCGCATATGGGAATCGCGCATGGCATTTCCTGAATGCAGATCATTGACGGACACCTCTACATATATCGTTCTATATCCGCTGGTGTCCGCTTCACTAACGTTGATGGTAAAAATACGGGCTTCTACTGGAAAGTCATGAGTCCGTGCATGCCCCAATCCCGCTAAACTACCGTTGGCTTCTGTGATGATCGTATTCGACCAACCCATCAGGGGGATGATCAGGATACTGGCTAATAATAGATTCTGCAATTTCAATGTTAACTCCTTTCAACGAGTTTCAAATTCTGCAATGAGAATAATTTGGACACCGGGGAGTTACTGTCCTGGATGTGACAAATTGCTGCAAAACGATTCGGCATTCCAGAATTCACCGAAAATTGAACTGCGAGAGTCATGGGTTTCAATGAGTTGTTGAAGCCAGCAATCGAAAATCAGTATTGTGGTCATCTTGATTATTAATAACTTTTGGCAATTGATAATTATAGCTGATAAAAAAAGGGGAAATTGTGAATAATTTGATCAAATCGATTGTCATACTCGCAATGGTAATAATGATGTTCGGCTGCGAGGAAGAAGTCCCAGACTATGCTGCGGATATCGTTGGGAAATACATTGTTGAATCAATCTATAGTTCTTTCTGGGATGAAACGATTGATCTATCCGCTTTACCACTTGAGGATGCATTTTTTGTTGAGATCACTCGCGACGAATTGAAAACCTACGAAAATGATGAGGATCGTTGCCTAGATACCTATACGATAGAAAATGATGAAATTGATGGAGTGACAGAGACTTCTATCCTGTTTTCTGATAATACTGAAATGGATTATAATGAGGTGAGTGGGAAATTGAGAATTGAGGATGATGGTGATATTATTTTATTGGCAAGCTATTCAGATGCCGTACCGCCTGCTTCGTGGACGAATCCAACCCTTTTGACCAACGACACTTATGAGCCCAATAATGATATAACGCATGCTACGGCAATTGCAGCAGGGGGAACAGTCCAAAACCACTACCTTGCTGCTTGTAACGATCTGGATTATTTTATGTTCTCAGCTAACAGCGGCACCCATTATATCCTCGAAACGACCTCTCCACTGAATGCAGATCTGGATCTAGAGTTGACGCTCTATTCAGCTTCGGGATCAGAAATAGATTCAGATGATGATAGCGGGACTGATTATAATCCAAGTTTGTACTGGACTTGTCAGACCAGTGGTGATTACTATTTTCTGCTTGATGGTTTCTGGGATGATGAAGTTGGTTATTATTCCGTATCAGTAAGTACTTCTACCACGCTCCAAAGAGCCTCATCTGCTCCTGAGGAGAAAAAGCACAGAAATGTTGAAAAAATGAGACTGAGTGATCTGCTTTTCAATTAAATCCATTTTATAACTCCAACGCAAGAGGCTGTCCCAAAAGGGTAGCCTCTTTTTTTTGTAATCTGGGGTGTATTCAACGCAATAATACTTGCATATATAGTTGTTAATATAATAGTTGTATATGAATAAGCCAACCCTGTCCAAAGTTAAGTT
>JABMOT010000190.1 GCA_013202385.1 Fidelibacterota bacterium | reverse complement strand
TTTTATTAATCAGAACAATATCAAACGTATCACTTTTCATTACACAGCTGGCGATGGACGCTTAAAGCAGCTGATCCTGCCAGTGAATTCAATGAATTACGCTGAGCGAATCCTGGCAGCCGGTGAGCGAGTTGATGGTTCCAGTCTGTTCAAAGGCATGCTAGGCAGCGAAGCTTCAGATCTTTACGTGGTTCCACTATATGCATCAGCTTTTATCGATCCCTTTGATGATCACGGAATGTGCTTCCTATGTCGGTTTCTCGATAAAGACGAAAAATTAGCAGAATTTTGTCCCGACAATATTCTCATGCACGCTGCCAAGTCTTTGAAGGAGAAGCATCATTACGATCTATGGGCGTTGGGCGAACTTGAATTCTATCTCATTGGTGATAGAGAAAGTGATCGCTATCCAATGCCTCGTCAGGGTGGATATCATGCCTCCGGTCCCTTTTCATGCTACCTCGATGTGGTAAAAGAAATGCTTGAGATTATTGCTGACATCACTGCTCATGTTAAATATGGTCACGCCGAGGTGGGCACAATCAGGAGTATTAAAAGTCAGGATGATATACTCAACGGCAAGTATGCTGAACAATTTGAAGTTGAGTTTCTACCTGCTCCAATTGAATGGGCAGCAGACTATTTGAGCCTTGCCAAATATGTCGTACGCAATGTTGCTGATCAGCACAATCTCCTGGCCACCTTTGCACCAAAGTTGGAAACAGGGTATGCTGGTACCGGACTGCATTTTCATGTAGAGCTCTTGCAGGATAACAATAATATCATGACCAAGAGTGATGGGACGCTTTCAATCATAGCCAAGCAGGCAGTCGGGGGACTGCTTCGGTTCGCGCCATCCTTAACTGCCTTTGGGAATACTGTCGCTGCATCCTATCTGCGTCTGGTGCCGGGACAAGAATCACCAACAAAACTTTTCTGGAGTGATCTTAACCGCTCAGCTCTGATTCGCGTTCCTCTCGGCTGGCAACATGGGGAGGATATGGCATCTGTCATTAATCATCGTTTGAAGGATCGTTATATTTCTCCCTTTAAACGTCAAACCATTGAATTACGCAGTGCTGATGGGTCTGCACACCTGCATTTATTGCTTGCGGGGATCACTATGGCTATAACCTATGGCCTCGATCATGGAGACGTATCGTTAACGCTTAGCAATAAAAGGTACATAGGCTCTGGAAATGTAGACACAGATGGAATTCCAGAATTACCAAACAGTTGTCACCAATCCGCACAATATCTCAGGGAAGAGTCTGAGCTTTACCGTTCACATATTCCAGAATTCATTCTGAACCAAATCTGTGAATTGCTCGAAGCTGAGGGAGATGAACATTTAGCAGATGAGTTACGCAATCTCGGAGAAGAAGACAGGTCTCAGCGACAGCGTGATCTCATGCACCGAAGTGTACATGTCGGTTAAAAGAACAGACAGATACTAAAGCCACAAATCCTCGCGAATGAACACTGATTGTTTAGACCCACTAATAATAATTTCGTGTGATTCGTGTCTCAAAGCAGTTGGCAAAATGGAATAGCCCTCCACGTACAAAAGAGTGGATTTATTCACCAAAACTGTCAGATTAGCTACATGAACAGCAAGACACTATGGTCATACATCCTTCAAATTGAATACAAATTGTTTTTGTAACGCTTGAAAGATAAATAAATGATCTGTGCGTCGGTTCCTGTCAAAAACAAATTCAAGGATTTTAATCGATTTTAAAATACCCTAAAAGCCTGTGGGGCTGCTGGCAAAAGGTGTTACATCACCGGTAAATCTGCTAAAACAATCTCAGCATCTTCAGTTGCAATGATTTTAATCTGCTTAATATCTTTTATGTGAATTCCATCCCGGGCAGTGGCGTTTTGTCCATTAACTGTGATTGAACCTGTTGCCGCTACCATGTAAACATGCCTGTTTGTCTCAATGGACATGTCGAATGATTGTCCTTTCTTAATGACCCCAGCATAAATCGCGGCATTCTGATAAATATTAAGAACGTCAAGCTCACGGTGAATCTCACGTCCACTAACTAAAGGAATGAGATGATTGTTTGTATCCTTAGGGAATGCTTTGGTTTCCCAGCGTGGTTTCACATCCTGGGTGGCAGATTGAATCCAGATTTGAAATAGGACCGTATCCTCAGTCTCATCGTTATGTTCACTATGATAGATACCGATCCCCGCTGACATCACCTGAACGTCTCCAGCCACGGTTCGACCCGAATTGCCCATATTATCACGATGGGTGATGGCACCTTGTCTGATATAGGTGATAATTTCCATATTGTCATGGGGGTGCATGTCAAATCCGGTGCCGGCTTTGATTAAATCATCATTCCATACCAGAAGCGGTGGATATCCCAGTCGCTGAGGATCGTAATAGCGAGCAAAGCTAAAATGGTGATGGGCGTCCAGCCAACCGTGATTGGCTGCTCCGAGTGTCTGGAATGGAATGATGCTGATCATGATTAATCCCGCTTAATCTTTACCCTTGTAATCATTTGCAAGCATAAGAGCGCCGCCGGCAAGACCGAGATCTTTTAAGAGGCCGCTCATGGCCATCATGTCCCCACCGATGACAGCGGGTAGATAAATGGTAAGCACAAATACAAACATAAGCGCTGCAGTTAATAAGCCTGCCAGGTACACCTTTTTTTTGAGGATAAAGCTGGTGGATGCAAGCAGCAATGCAATGCCAATAACATAGACCCAGAAAACATCGCCGGGGATAAAAGTGGGCACCATTCCTGCCAGGTCGCTGGCTGACACCAGATGCATCAGCCCGAATACTGCGAAAGGTAGTGTGAACAGAAAGCGTCCAACTGTATTTAGATTTTTCATTGTTTATTCCTTTGCTTTTGAACTTTGATTAAGTCCGAGTTTTTTACTCAATTCACCCAATACTTTTAATTCATCTTCATTCAAGATGCTGAAACATTCCACGAGTTGTTCAAGATGACTCTGAAATATTGGTTTTAGAGTGCTTTTGCCTTTGTCTGTGAGGCACACCATGACAGACCTCCGATCAGCTGGATTATTCTGCCGATTTACCAGTCCCTGTTTTTCAAGGTTATCAATTACGGTGACCAGATTAGAACTACTCAATAGAATTTTCTCGCCAATCGTTTTTAATGGCAGAGAACCTAGGTGTTCCAGAATCTCCAGCACGCCAAATTGGGTCATGGTAATCCCATGTCCATCCATATTGTGCCTCAGTACATGCCCAATCGAGTTGTTGGCCCGATTAAGTTTTATCCAGGTGTCCAGGATAAGGGTCTCGGTTTCAGTTCCGACATAGTGTGTGCTCATGACAATAATTAAATATCAAATAAATGGATATCAAATAAAAATTTCTGTACTTCTCAATAAAAACCAACAAAAACAATTCTTCGCAGGAGCGGTGTTTTGAAAGCCATAAGGTCCATCTATATTCGACGCTATGCCAGGATCCTCTATACCTATTCATAAATTTACTAGCTCGAGTGAAGTCGTGTTTTTTACTGGAGCCGGAATATCTTCAGAAAGCGGAATCTCAACATTTCGTGATCCCGAAGGATATTGGGCAAAACATGATCCGATGCAACTGGCCAGTCGTCAGGGCTTCAAGGCAGATCCCCAGTTGGTTTTGAGCTGGTATGGAGATCGTCGGGAAAGTATCAGGGGTTCATTTCCTAATGCTGGACATTTGGCTATTACTAATTTCCAGAAACTATTTCCACATTCTGTGGTTATAACTCAGAATGTGGATGGATTACACTTTGAGGCGGGTAATGAGCGTGTCATTGAGTTACACGGAAATATCCATCGGCACAAATGTCTGGAGTGTGGGACATCGATCAAGCTGGATGAAGCACAGGCAAGAACATTAAATTTTTGCACCTGTGGAGGCAGTGTAAGACCAGATGTGATTTGGTTTGGAGAAAGGTTGTCCATGGAGATTCTGAATCAGGCACACGCAGCAATCGAATCCTGCGACCTATTTTTTTCCATCGGTACCTCAACGCAGATTTATCCGGCTGCACAATTACCCTTTGATGCTCAGCGACATGGGGCATATGTAATTGAAATTAATCCCGACCTCACACCGTTAAGTTCACAGGTCGATTTGAGCATCAGGGAACTGGCTGGAACGGCATTACCAAAACTTTACGAGGAATTTTATGCTGGATTATCATAAGCTCAAAAAAATAACCACAACTTTAGTGCTCGTAATGCTTGTGGGTCTCCAATCCTGCGCCTATTACAACACGTTCTATAATGGAGAAGAGTATTTTGCCGAAGCCCAGAAACTTACCCGGGAGAACCAGACTGAGACGGTCAGCAGAGAAGAAATAAACCTCTATTCAAAAGCCATTGAAAAATCTAAAAAGCTGCTCCAAAAATATCCTGAGAGCAAATATCGAGATGATGCCCAATTTGTCATTGCGAAATCATATTACTTCAAGGGAGATTTCATGCTGGCTAAGCGTTATTTCGAAGAGTTAAGCTCGGAGTACGGGAATTCACCCTATGCCAAGGAGACTCCACTTTGGATTGGCCGCTGCCTGCTTAAAACCGGTGATCTTGAAATGGCCAGCTACGAAGCATCCAGAGTTAGCCGGGGAACGGCAGATCGAGGAATCCAGGCTGATGCGCTTCTACTCATGGGCGAGATAGCCGTACAACAGGACAGCTTAGCCGTTGCGGAGAAATATTTGAGGCAAGTTATCGAACGTTCTCCTGATGGATATACTAAAGCTCAGGCTCAATTTCAAGTCGGGAGAATGCGGGAGAGTGAATCCGATTTTGAAGGAGCATTAAATGCCTATCAAACCGTATCTCGCTATAAACCCTCCGAGTCTTTAAAGGTTGAAGCAATCATTCGACAAACCAATATGCTCAAGGCTTTAAATCGAGATGAAGATGCTGTTGAGATGATCCAGGAGATGTTGCTTAGCGATAAATTCGTCGACATTCGGGGAAAATTGGAAGTTGAGCTGGCTAAATTATATGTTAGCATGGGTGAAATTGATCGGGCTGAAGCGAAGCTGATCAGCATCATAACAGACTATAACCGGCAAGAAGAAGCGGCCGAAGCGGATTATGTGCTGGGTGAGCTATACCTGTACAAAATGCTAAGTTATGAGGCAGCAAAACTAGCCTACGCTGACATTAAGCTCCAATTTCCCAAATCGCCGTTAGTACAAAAAGGCACCCAGCGGACCCAATTGATTGATCGGTATCAAAAAATTCAATTTGATCACTCTAATCTATTGCTCCAACTGGCCGGATTGCCTCCTCGTGTAAAAGAAAAGGCGCAACCAGTCTCCAATGGGAGGTCTGCCCGGGGTGGAAACTCGCGCGGCCGATCGCGCGGTGGGAAAACTGCAGACCCGTCTGAGGATGAGACCGTATTGAATTCAAGCTCTCAAGCCGCAGAAGTTGCTGATTCGACTGCATTGGCCGTTTCACCTGAGGACTCAACTCGATTTTTGAGTATGATTGACAACAATCGATATTCTCTCGCTGAATTGATGCTGTTTGAATTTGTACGCATTGATTCGAGTCTGGAAATATTGAAATCTCTAGAAATAAATAGCACAGATTTGGCAATTCAACAACAGTCTGCTTACATGCAATATTATGCCCTTGAATCTGTAAAAGGTGATAAATTAGCCGGCCAATTGGCTCTGGAACACATCCTGGAGAACTATCCTACCTATTACGCAACCATCTGGAGTGATACGACTTATGTTGAAGTGGTTGAAGATCCCGATCAGGATCGCTATCAGACCGTGGCTTCAATATTTGAGGCAGGAAATTATGCTGAAGCGAGTTCCCAATACTTAACAATTAAGGAAGACTCGACAATTTCATCAGATCTTCGTAGTAAAAGCTGCTTCAACCATGCCTGGTTGAATGATTATTTTCTGTTTGATAAAACTGCTGCACTTGAGTCCTACAATTATTTACTGGCCAATTTTCCAGATGATCCTCTGGCATTGACAGCTAGAGATCGAGTAAATGCCCTCACCCAGGATGCTGTCCGCAAACAGCAATCCACTTCCGATGAGCAGCAGGAAGACGATAACAACGCGCCTGAGCAGGATAGGAACTCTGAGCAGAATATTCCTGATGGTGATAATCAAGGTGAGAAAGAATAGATAATTCGCTTGATTTTGAATCCTGGCGCGAATTATTACCGCTTGCCGAAAAGGTGTTGGCGTTTGGGGGCACTGCCGATAATTTCAGCGCTCAGATATGTCCTTGAATAATATCATAAAACGCGCCCCCGTTGTCATTATTGGGATTCCCGGTCTCATTGGACTAACCCTGTATGCACACCATCTTTTTGCCCTATTTTTCACTGTTGCCGGTTTACTTATTTTGGGGGAAATCTATAAGATATCCCGACCAAATGGTAGTGAACCAAATGTCTGGCTCGGTATTTCGATTTATTTTGCTCTGATGAGCGATTTATTATTAGGTGCCGGGACTTACCAGGGACCACTAATGATTGGCGGAATTTTGCTCCTCCTGACCTGGGAGCTGTTTCGGAAGAAGCCTCATGCAATGGAAAATATCGCTACCAGCTTTTTCGCTGCTGTCTTTATCGCGCTGGCAATGGCCTATTTTATTAAGCTGCAGCAATTGGGTTATAACGACAAGGGCGGACATCTCGGCGGCTATGCTGTCTTGACTGTCTTTATTGGCGTCTGGACTTGCGACTCCATGGCATATTTCGTTGGCTCGGCATTTGGTAAGCACAAAATATTCCCCAGGGTGAGTCCAAATAAAAGCTGGGAAGGATCCATCGCCGGTGTTGTTGGGTCATTCGTGGTATTATTGTTAATCGTAAAGGCTGGGTGGTTACCTGGACTTGATTATTTCGATGCCCTGATATTAGGGCTTATCACGGGTGTAGCCGGTCAAATTGGAGATTTTGCTGAATCACTGGTGAAACGGGATGTTGGAGTAAAAGATTCTTCAAATTTACTTCCCGGGCATGGTGGGGCATGGGACCGACTGGATTCGATACTATTTGCAGCTCCCTTGAGCTATTTGTACCTGAGCCTGGTCTTAGGTCTTTAAATGAAAAAATCCTTCCTGATCCAGTTTTCAATTCTTCTGCTCCTTATCATCTTCACAAACAGCGGCATCCGGAGTCTGGTAACCCCTGAGAAGTCCGAAGCAGGCGATGGCAATGGCATTCGAGTTGATTTAACTGAGGATGTAAGCATCTTTGATTCAAGCCCAATGGATCTGGAGCCAAGGCAGGGTGGGACCCTGGTCGTAGCGGTGTCAGCTGAACCGGAGAATTTGAATTATTACACCAGCACCTCAGCAGCTGCCACAAGATTCCTTGATTATATATATGAACCTCTTCTGGATTATAATTATGAAACCTGGACCTTTGAGCGACCCATCATAGCTGAAGAATTTAACATTAGTGAGGATGGAAAAACATTCACTTTCAAGTTGAGGGAAAATTGTTACTGGCATGATGGACAGCCACTTACAGCGATCGACATCCTCTTTTCATTTAAGGCACTTCTGAATCCTTTTGTTGATGATGCTCCTTTAAGATCTTCATACTCCAAAGTGATTGAAGCCCATATTGAGGGGCCCTACTTTTTCTCGATTACGACATCAGACACTTACTTCCGCAATCTAGAATTGTTGGGTGGCCTGGCAATTATGCCAAAACATATATGGGACCCAAAGGGTTTAATGGATCGCTTTTCAATCGCGGATCTCCAAAATCCCTCAGTAACCAGGGAAGAGGCAAGCGTAAGAGAATTTGCAGAAGCTTTTAATACACATGCCCAGGGCCGGCCAGTCGGCGATGATGCCGAGCAGATTATTGGTTCAGGCCCCTATAAATTTGAAAAATGGGTTACCGGTGATTATATGTCGCTGATTCGCAACGATAATTACTGGGCCGATAACCATCCTTATATCGAGGGTTTTAGTGACAAGGGTGCATATCTCGATCGGATCGTTATCAAATCAATCACTGATCCCACAGCGATGCTCACCGCTCTGAAATCAGGCGAGTTGGACTTTCTACCGCGTATGCGAGCCGTTCAGTATTTTGAGCAGACCAATACAGCTGATTTTGTAGAAAAATTTCAGAAAGTTTCATATGTGGTGCCTGCCTACAGCTATATAGGCTGGAACAACGACAAACCTTATTTCAGTGACAAAAGAGTGCGTCAAGCCATGACCATGCTTATAAATCTGGAAGCCTTTAACAAGTATGTCATTTATGGAATGGGAATCCCAACCATTGGTCCATTCTATATTTACGGCGACCAATACAATCATAATATTGAACCCTGGCCATACGACCCGATCCGCGCTGTTGAATTGATTGAGGAAGCCGGCTGGGTGGACACGGATGGGGATGGTTTGCGTGATAAAGACGGAATCCCCTTTAGTTTTACTTTTTCAATTTCCGCTGGATCAAAAAACTCTAAGTACCTGTCACTCATGATGAAAGAAGATTTACGAAAAGTAGGTATTGAGGTAAATATTCGCCAATTAGAGTGGTCCGTCTATGTCGAGAATCTACGAGATCGGCAATTTGATGTGGTCAGTTTGCTATGGATAGGTGGATTGGAAACAGACCCTTACCAGATCTGGCATTCAGATAATATTGGGGATCGCGGATCAAATTACATCGGCTTCAGGAATGCTGAAGCGGACTCCCTGTTGATTGCTGCTCAATCAGAAATGGACAAGACAAAGCGAAATGCCCTCTATTATCGCTTCCAGGAGATTCTTCATGAGGAACAACCCTATACATTTATGCACTATCAACGTGACCCAGGGGCATATCTGAAAGAATTCAGAGGCGCAAAATGGATCCCTATTCGTCCGGGGTATAAGTTTTACAGTTGGTGGCGAGCCGGTGCTGTACAAGGTGCTCCCCTGTAATGTGGCGTTATTTTCTAAAGCGGATTCTCCTGATTTTTCCAACCCTGTTCGGAATATCTGTTATCACATTTATCATCATTAAAATGGCTCCAGGGGATCCAACAGCATTCAAAATGGGTAACCAACAAACGGGTATGTCATCAGATCAAAATATGGCCAAGCAGGTTATTGAACAAACCAGGGAAATTTATGGTTTGGACAAACCGCTGATGTTGAATTTTACCATTTTCAATTACGAATCAAATTGGGTTAAGATTCAAGAATATCTTTCCCAGGGAAATCCCACCAGCGGGAGTGAATTTGATGATATTGTTGAGCCTCTCAAACAGGCAGACGAAGTCGCAGTTCCTTTCCTGGTAAACCTTTTAGAACATGGCAACCTCACGGAACAGGAGACTCTGGTTGTTCTGGACATATTGACCATCAAGCAAAAACTAAGTATCAGCACGGAAATGAGTCTGGAGAATCAATTGGAATATATCCAGAACTGGTGGTATGGAGGTACAGACTCAAGTGGAGTGGCGCGCTCCGCGGCAATAGATGTCTACCAATTTTCCGGGTTGCAGAAATTTAAAATGATTTTTACTGAAGCCCAATATCCACGCTGGCTGGTAAATATGTTAACCTTGGATTTTGGAAATTCTATAAAAGACAATCGCCCGGTACTGGATCATATCAAAGAAAGCGTTCCTGTTTCCCTGATCTTTACTTTTATATCCTTTGTGCTAGCCTATCTCATTGCCATACCACTGGGTATCTATTCGGCTACACACCAGTATACCACAGGGGATAAAGTATCTACGGTGATTTTGTTCATTCTTTATTCACTCCCTAACTTCTGGGTTGCAACCATGGCCATCGTCTTCTTTGGTGGTGGTGATTTCCTCGCATGGTTTCCTGTTTCAGGTCTCCATAGTGTTGGGGCAGATGATTTAAGCAAATGGGAGTATTTTAAAGATTTGGCTCACCATGTTGTCTTACCGCTGATCATCTGGACCTATGGGAGCTTCTCTGCACTTTCGCGCTATATGCGAGGATCCATGCTGGAGGTTATCCGCCAGGATTATATCCGTACAGCCAGAGCTAAAGGGCTTAGTGAAAGGGTGGTCACATATAAGCACGCGCTGAGAAACTCGTTAATACCAATTATCACCATGATGGCAAATTTACTGCCTCTGGCAATTTCTGGATCAATAATTATTGAATCCATTTTTTCAATTCCAGGAATGGGACAATTAAGCTTTAATGCTGTGTTATACAGAGATTATCCCATCATCATGGCCGTCACCACCATTAGCGCCATGCTAACCTTGTTTGGGATTTTGTTATCAGATTTGCTCTATGCCGTAGTTGATCCACGTATCACCTTCGAGGAGAAGCACTGATGAATCAGATGGCACCAGCCCGCACCTATTCACAGATTGTTTCTTCCCAGTTCAAGAGAAATAGACTGGCAGTGCTCTCACTGAATGTGATTTTCGTATTATTATTTATTTTCATTTTTGCCGATTTCCTGGCTAATGACAAGCCAATTGTCATGCGCTATAAAGGGGAAACCTATTTTCCAGTTTTCCGGGAGTATGGTGTCAATATGCTGGGGTGGAACTGGCAGGACGAGTTTAAAACTCAACAATTTAAAATTTTAGAGTCTCGCTATGAGCCGGGGGACTGGGCTATTTACCCCGTGATCCCTTATTCTCCAAATGAGTACAATCTTGAAGTGAAACTCCAACCCCCTGGACTCGTCCACCTGTTCGGAACCGATGAGTTAGGTCGTGATGTTTTGTCACAGATGATACATGGGGCCAGAGTTAGTCTTCTGGTTGGGTTTGTAGCTGTCGCCATATATGTGGCCATCGGAATTTTGTTAGGCGCATTGGCTGGCTTCTATGGAGGTGTCATTGATATTATCATTCAGCGGTTGATTGAAATTATGATTACCTTCCCGAGAATGTTTTTGATTATTACAATTGTGGCTGTAATGGAAACTCAGTCCATTATCAATATCATGATTATTCTCGGATTGACAGGTTGGACAGGGGTCGCCCGCTTTACTCGCGCAGAGTTTTTGAAGGTAAAAAATGAAGATTATGTGGTTGCTGCTAAAGCGCTGGGCTACAAGGACTTCAGGACAATTTTCAGGCATGTTTTACCCAATACGCTCACACCAGTACTGGTTACGGCAACCTTTGGTGTCGCAGCAGCCATCCTCATCGAATCTGGATTAAGTTTTCTGGGGTTTGGTGCACCTCCTGAACAGGCTACATGGGGCTCTCTTTTGAGTAGTGCGAGAGATATGTTACCTTCTGGGTGGTGGTTAACAACATTTCCAGGATTAGCTATTTTTATCACGGTAACCGTGTATAATCTTGTAGGCGAGGGATTGCGCGATGCTCTCGATCCCCGATTAAAGCAATAACAACGGTCTCAGCGAGATCTGAATACAATCTTAAATGAAGGACTTATAAAGTGGCTGGTAAAGAACTTAGAACAATTCTGGCAACGGATTGTGGATCGACCACGACCAAGGCCATTCTGATCGAATTGACAGATCAGGGCTATCGTTTGAAAACAAGAGGCGAAGCTCCTACAACAGTTGAGGCTCCCTTTGAGGATGTAACGAAGGGTGTCCTAAATGCTATCATGGAGGTCGAAGAGCTTTCAGGCTTAAAAATTCTTGACGGTGATCAAATCATCCATCCCATGCGCGATGATAAGACTGGTGTTGATATTTATGTCTCAACCTCATCGGCAGGAGGCGGGCTTCAGATGATGGTGGCTGGTGTTGTTAAAGCCATGACAGGTGAAAGTGCAGAGCGGGCAGCATTGGGAGCTGGGTCCATTGTTATGGATGTACTGGCTTCTAACGATGGCCGGCTTCCGCATCAGAAAATTGAAAGAATTAGACAGCTGAGACCAGATATGATTCTCCTCTCAGGTGGAATTGATGGGGGTACGGTCTCCCATGTAGTAGAATTGGCTGAGATTCTTGCTGCGGCAAATCCTAAACCTCGTTTGGGACAAAATTATAAATTACCCGTTATCTATGCTGGCAATGTAAAAGCTCAGGACAGTATAAAAGCCACGCTGGGTGAGATCACAGATCTGGATTTAATTGAAAATATCAGACCGGTACTGGAGGTTGAAAATCTGGGACCTGCTCGGGATAAGATTCATGACCTGTTTATGGAACACGTCATGGCTCAAGCCCCAGGATACAAAAAATTAATGGGGTGGACAGATGCTCCCATCATGCCCACACCAGGTGCAGTTGGTTCGCTTATTGAAATGGTTGCTAAAAAGGAGAACATGTCCGTTGTTGGCGTTGATATTGGCGGGGCTACAACTGATATATTTTCTGTCTTTGACGGTCAATTTAATCGAACGGTTAGCGCCAATCTGGGTATGAGCTATTCCGTCTGCAACGTGCTCGCTGAGGCTACCTTGGAAAACGTTTTACGTTGGGTGCCCATCGATATCGATGAGGGCGAGTTGACCAATCGCATCGGTAACAAAATGATCAGACCGACCACAGTTCCACAATCTCTCGAAGAATTAATTATTGAGCAGGCAATTGCCCGTGAGGCATTAAGACTCTCATTCATACAACATAAATCCTTTGCCGTAAGTTTGAAGGGCGTACAATCGCAGCGTACCATCTCTGATGCCTTTGATCAATCTGGCTCTGGCGAAACATTGGTAAATATGATGGAGTTGGATCTATTGGTTGGCTCAGGAGGTGTGCTCTCACATGCTCCTCGGCGTGAACAGGCCATGCGCATGCTTATTGATGCCTTTGTGCCTGAGGGTATAACTCAACTGGCTGTAGATTCTATCTTTATGATGCCACAACTTGGAGTTATGGCCAATATTGATAATGTAGAATTGGCTGAGAGTGCCCGAAAAGCTGCCGTTGAGGTGTTTGAAAATGATTGTCTTATCAGATTGGGAACTTGTATTGCTCCAATAGGAAAATCAAAACCGGGCAGTGTTTTACTTACTGCAGAATTTGACCTCCCTGGTGCAGGCAAACAGACAGTCGAGCTGAAAGCAGGAGAAATTATGGTTATTCCGGCTCCCTTTGAGCCCATCAAAGCCAAGCTAACACCCGCTAAGAACATGTCGATTGGCAAGGAAAAGGGTGAAGCGTTTGACACAGTGGTTTTTGGCGGTACTGTTGGTTTGATTCTCGATGGTCGCGGACGCCCCTTCGTATTGAGTACAGAGAAATCAAAACGGATTGAAAATTTGAATAAATGGTCCAAATCGACCAATGAATATCCAGATAGTCATATAAAGGGAGGAGCATAATCATGGCTCATTCATACACTCCTGGTCTAAAAGTATTACATGAAACCAAGGTTAGAAAAGATCGCATACTCCCCTTGAAGGGTGAAGTCATTGTCAAATTAAATGCCTCCGTCACTCCAGATGACATTGTCGCTCGCACCCATTTACCAGGCTCTGTGCAGATGACAAATGTGGGCAATTTGCTAAATATTGAACCGACTGATGTAAAAGACGTGATGGTAAAACCAATTGGCTCTCACTTTTCCAAAGGTGAATTAATTGCGGAGACCAAAGGTCTGTTTGGATTTTTTAAATCAAGTGTTATAGCCCCTGTCGATTGTACGCTTGAATCAATTTCAGCTATCACTGGACAAGTAGTGCTGAGAGAAGCTCCAATTCCCGTTGAAGTTGATGCATACATGCGTGGAACTGTAGCGGAAGTGGTCCCCGAAGAAGGAGTGGTCATTGAAACGGAAGCAGTATTCATTCAGGGCATTTTTGGAATTGGTGGTGAAAGTCGGGGAGAACTGGTGGTTGTCTCCTCAACGCGTGAAGATGAATTAAAGGCAGAACTGATTCTACCAGAACTCGCAGGCAAGGTGCTTGTTGGTGGTTCCTTTATCAGTCTGGCAGCTTACAAAAAAGCCCTCGCTATGAAGGTGGCCGGTGTTATTGTCGGTGGATTTAATTATTTCGATCTTGAGGAAATCTTAGGATACACTCTTGGAGTAGCGATAACCGGTTCGGAAGATCTTGTGACTTCGCTCGTTCTCACCGAGGGATTTGGCGAAATTAAAATGGGTCACAGAACATTCGATCTTTTAAAACAACATCATGGAAAATTTACCTCCATTAATGGTGCCACTCAAATTAGAGCCGGAGTAATCCGTCCCGAAATTGTTATCCCCCTGGATGCTGGAGACATAAAGGGAGATCTGAAAGCAATTAAAATCAATGAGGGCATTCAGGCCGGAAGTCTCGTAAGAGTTATTAGGGCACCGTATTTCGGAAGAATTGGAACTGTTGTTTCACTTCCTTCAGAGCTCCAAAAAATGGAATCAGAGACCATGGTGCGCGTCGCTGAAATAAAAATTGATGACGACATAATGGTTATCCCGCGGGCCAACCTGGAGATGGTAGAAACTGATTAAAGATTCTGAGATGGAATTAGAAGAGTCCCCGTCTGCAGCAGATAGGGCGTTTATTGACCGAATCGCAAAACGAATTTATAACACCGGGTTCATCACGCCGG
>JABMOT010000189.1 GCA_013202385.1 Fidelibacterota bacterium | reverse complement strand
CATTGCCCGTTCCAGGGACCGTTCCTTTGCACCCATATTGCGCCAGGTATAGGCAATACTGGATGAATTATTTAAGGCGAATTGGATACCCATATTCCATGTAAGCCCAACATCTTTAAGAAAAATATGATCAAATTCCATGGTGGTGATCAGACGACGGGTAATCTGCTGCTCAAGGCCCAAAAACATAAAAGTATCTGTGGCACCATCTCGGGTGGCTGATTTATCATGATAAGCATACAGATCTGTCATCGCCAGACCTCCACTTACCCGGCCGCGACCGAGATGCAACTTTTTAAAGCGGTCATACTTGTAGCTGGCAACCACATAAGCATTTCTTGGCGGGCTCCATTGCCTCCGAACAACTTTTCCTGTGGAATCAGTTTTGGTCACCGTCCAATGCCGACTGGAACTTTCGGCTCCAATCGCCAGCGAAGGTAGGATTTTCCCTCTTTGCTCCCAGATTCGAAATTTGGTGCTTGCGAAAGGAAGCTCAAATCCAAAGGCATCAATATTCTCTCCCAGAAATTGATTGACCTGGACTTCCAGTCCCCATTCCCAGCGATTCCAGATACTGGCCGTACCGGCAACCCGTAAATTGCCTTCAACATCATTCTGAATATCCAGGCCAATGAATCGATTTTCAATAATATCAGCTGTGGGAACATCGATAAGGCGCCGAATCCGGATTGGGTAGGCTTTGGCCAGCAGGTGAAACTCTCCACCCACCTCTCCAGATGCAAGATCCGATCCAGTGAGTCGGCGGGCACCTATATACCGCTTCATCCAATAATCTGTGGACATGGGAACTTCAGTAACCCCAGTTGTAGAGCTGGCGTGAATCATTTTATTGCCCTCAGTATAAACACCGACATGACTTACGCCCTTGCCCAACGTATCAAAAAATAATAGATCGCCATATTGGATTTCATCTCTGGCCACCTCATCCCCGACTGCGTATTGCATTTGAGATGTACGGGGAATAATGATCCCTTGGTCTCTATAGACACCCGATGTAAAGCCTGAGCAATCCACCCCTCTACCAGGTTCTGTACCACCCCATTTGTAGGGGGTACCCATATATTTATCAAAGGATTTATCCATCTTCTGTTTGTTTAAGTCATCGTAGACACCCACCTTTTGTGAGCTACAGGCAATAAGTAGTAGGGCCAAGATGATTGTCCAAATAAACAAGTATTGTCTTTGCATTGATGCACTCCTGTATTGAAAACCCGCTTGTGAAAAGTGCCAAAAATATAGTTCTTATCTGTTTTGGTGCAATGGTGAGTTCTAGACTTCCTCATGCAAAAGTGGAATTGAGATAGAATCGTCACACATGCGACCAGGATTCACTGCTATTTTAGCGATCCGCACAAAAACGTGTGAACATAGCGAGCGAAAAGTTTATTATTGATGGATATGAGAAAACAGTTTAAAGCCCGCGACGGACAGCCAAAATTTAAACAACGCATTTATATCGCTTTGACCCTGACACTCGTCATGGTAACCAGCGTGTTCTCCTGGCTCTACATCCTTGCTCAGGACTTACCTTCGCTTGACGAGCTTGAGCGTTACGATCCTGATTTAATCACACGCATTGTTTCAGCTGATGATAAGGTCATCCAGGAACTATTTACGACCCAGAGAACTCTGGTAAAATCCAATGAGATTCCACCTCACGTCAAAAAAGCCCTGATTCTTACTGAGGATCAGCGATTTTACAGCCATTGGGGAATGAACCTTTTCCGAACCGTTTACAGCATTACTCTCAATGTCTTTTCAGGCGAAATCCACGGTGGAGCTTCTTCCCTTACACAGCAGTTGGCTCGCAGTCTGTATGCCAGAATTGGTTTTAAGCAAACCTATACCCGAAAAATACGTGAATTAATTACCGCCGTTCAGATCGAACATACCTTTACCAAAGAAGAAATTCTTACCATGTATTTGAATACCGTGTATTTCGGGCATGGCACATACGGTCTTCAGGCCGCGGCGAGCAAATATTTTAACAAGCGCGTAGAAAACCTTACACTGGACGAAGGTGCTATTCTGGTAGGGATGCTGCGCTCCCCTGCATATTACTCACCGATTACCCATCCAGATCGTTCCAGGCATATTCGTAATGTTGTAATTAATAACATGTTTAATGAAAAAGCGATCAACGCCGTTGAACGGAATTATTTCAAGTCTCTCCCCATCGAAACCTACCAACCCGATAGCGTAGATGCCGGAAATGTTGCCCCCTATTTTGGCGAATATGTGCGCCGGTTACTGGAAAAAGAAGACGATGAACTGGGTGTGGATTTGTACAGAGATGGGCTCACCATCTACACCAGTCTTGATACCCGAATGCAGGTGATTGCGAATGCAGTCGTCGCCAAAGAATTGGTTCGAGTCCAGGCCATCGTCAATGCCCGCTTTCTGGACAAACATTCCAATGCACTTACTGAGATATTGGATTATCACGATATTGAGTACACTGCTGATTCAGTTAGACTGATGTTAATGGATTCTATCGAGATGCCGCCGAGCATTGAACAACTGTTAACCGTACAGGCTCAATTAATTGCCCTGGACGTGGAAACAGGTCAAATCAAGGCCATGGTTGGGGGCAAGGATTTCAAAAAATCGAGTTGGAATCGGTCGATTCAAATGGTCCGCCAACCAGGATCTTCCTTCAAAGCCTTTCTTTATACAGCCGCAATAGACAATGGCTACCCTGTCACCACCACCCTTTTAAATCAGCCTGTCGTCATCAAAACGGGCAAGAATGATTCAACCGATTGGCGACCTAAGAATTATGACCTGAGCATGGGCGGCGAGACCACGATTCGTGAAGGGATTCGTCGATCGCTGAATCTTATCGCTGTTCGAACGATCCAGGAGCTGATCGCACCTGCTGCTGTAGTCGAAAAAGCCCGCGCTATGGGCATAACGACCTATCTTTATCCCGGTGATGCTCTCGCTCTGGGAGCCTCTTCCGTGCGTCCAATTGAAATGGCCGCGGCCTATGCTGTTTACCCCCGTTTGGGCATTTGGATCGAACCATTGGGAGTGGTTTCAATTCAGGATAGATTTGGTGGCATTCTTAGAAATTATTCTCCCGAACGAAAAGAAGTATTGGGTCGAGGGACCTCATATGTGATGTTGTCATTATTGGAGACCGTAGCCAATGCCGGCACGGGTGTGGGAGCCAGAACCCGCTTCGGTTTTCAGGAACCCGCCGGTGGAAAGACCGGTACCACTACTGGGTTCACCGATGCCTGGTATGTGGGCTTCACGACGAAATTATCAACAGCCGTATGGGTTGGATTTGACGATCAATTAATCAGTCTTGGACCGGCCATGTCCGGTTCTGCCCTCGGTGTACCTATCTGGGCTCAATTCATGAAAGCCGTTTATGACAGTTTGGAATGGGAACGACAAGAATTTGAAATTCCTGAGGAATCAGTCATTTTTGCCAATGTCTGCTCAGAGACCCATAAGCTGGCCACAAATTATTGTAGCCCTGAACGCGAAGTCTTTCTGCCTGGGACAGTGCCCACACAATATTGTGATGTTCACGGCAGCCGGAAAAAGCCCACAGTGATCGATTTTTAATTAAAAACAGATGGCGCTTCAAAACGAAGGTAGCCAAACAATATTCCCGAATTGAAAATCGTTCAGTTATCCCTCGGCTAGTTAGATTTAATGATCTGAGAAGTTTCTAAAATGAGAAGTGTTTTATCTGTTCACCCTTATCCGCAATATGAGTCATGGCATCAATGCCGATTTCAAGATGCAAATCTACATATTTTTTGGTGACGCTTTGATCCAGAGCTTCAGTTTTGATACCATCTGCCATCATGGGTAGATCACTGACCAATAACAGGGCACCGCGAGGAATATCATTGGCCAGACCGGTAATGAAAATAGTAGCGGTTTCCATATCGATACCAATGGCCCTGATTTCCCGTAAATAATCTTTAAATGCTGCGTCATGTTCCCAGACCCGCCGGTTGGTGGTGTAAACGACGCCCGTTCGATAGTCAAGCCCGTGTTCAACCAATTTTTGTGATGTGAATTTGTGAATTTTGAAACTGGGCATTGCCGGCACTTCAGGTCTCAAGTAATCGTTGCTGGTTCCCTCACCTCGGATGGCAGCAATGGGCAGAATAAAGTGACCCAGTTCGGTTGACTCCTTCAAACCCCCGCACTTCCCCAGGAATAGAACTCCGTAGGGATTGACCGCCGAAAGCAGGTCCATGATAGTCGCTGCATTGGCACTACCCATTCCAAAATTTATAATGCTTAATCCATCTTTATTGGTGGCAACGGTCATGGTCCGATCTTTACCAAAGATGGGAACATCAAACCGTTCTGCAAATTTGTCCACATAATTTTTAAAATTAGTCAGCAGTATCCGATCACCAAAAGCTTCAGCTTCTACGCCGGTGTAGCGATAGATCCAGTTTTTTACAATTTCTTTTTTTGTTTCCATGTTGTAATCTAAACCAAGACCCGCATCTCCAAAACAGTTTGAGGTAATTCTAACACCCTCCGCGACACAATTATGACAAGGATAGTCTGCTCCACAAAGATCTGAATAGAACAAAACCCTTGTCATCAATGCCCTGGCAATGGAAATTCAAGGACATGTTCAAAACCAAGGCATATCAACTTCTGATCTCATTTCCCCTATTGTTCGCAGTGTCCTGCACGTCACATGCTGTTATTTCACCTGAACCCTTAAAGCCAGATGAAACCTATCAAGGGGTCATCCTTTCCGTTGAAAATATGCTTCCCCAGTTTGTCTACCGAACCGGCCTGGGAGAAAAAATGGATGGAGGCATTCGCATCGGTATGTTACCCGTCCACGGAAGTGGTGTTGATGTAACTTTTGTTCTTCGAGATGAGGGGAAACGCTTGCACACCATGAATTTTGCAGCAACCTATGCCGAACAGAGTTCTTTTGAAGCGACCTATTATAATGTCTCGCGCAAAGACCGAAGCAAAACAGTGAGGCGGGATGGTAAGGTTTTCAAACAGACAGAAGTCGATATTTTTAACTATGGTTATCTGGGTCTACGTTACGCGTATATTCCCACTGGATTCTGGGGTGATAAAATTCACCTATTCGGGTTGTTGTATGGTCTTAATTTTAAAAATACCTGGGGTGCGGAGATTGGATATTTCCACGATTTCTCCGGCCGAACCCCAGTTTCAAAATATAGCTTTAATCCCAAATATGCGCCATTGACCGGGCTTTCCATGCGCATCTGGTTTGGTCAGTTAGGTAAAAAATAGCTTGTCTCTATATCTCTAATATATCTCATTTTCATGTCGCCCGATTTGTCCAGGTCTATAGGCTTGAAGTGGATATAAGCCAAATATATATTTGACGTTATCGGAAAAATCACCCCCCTTTATAAGGTGTATGTGTTTTTGATGAAAAAATTTGCACATGGAATAGCCGTAAAGGTCAATGATTAATTGAATACTAAGGAGTTCACCATGAATCGAATATTCTTTAACGGACGGGTGTTTGTGCTTGTCATGCTGTTGGCTGTTGCCGCTTTTGCCCAGGGTCCACCGGCAAGCCCCAGAGCTACCAGCGACTTAGATGGTCGTGTAGAACTAAGATGGTATCCCCCCGGTATTATTCCTGGTGAACCCATGTTCGAAAGTTTCGAAGGAGGTATGCCGACAGATTGGACTATAGAGGGCACTGCGCTAACCCCGGCCACATCTGGTTGGATTGTGCAGGCCAATACTACAGCCCCTGATGGTGGACAACTTGCCCGGTGTGGGTATGGAGGTTTTAGTGAACCAGAAATAGTTGAGTTGATGATCACAAATGAGGTCAGCATCGGTATTCTTAATCCCACCCTCTCCTTCTACCACAGAGGTACATTCCTGTCTGATGACGATGCCCCAAATTATGTCAAAATTAGTACTGATGGGGGCATCAACTGGGATGTGCTCGTCACTTACGATCCATTTGGAGGGGATAATACTATTCCAGCTGATTGGACATTAGAGGTGATTGATCTGAGTGAATATATCGGTGAAACCGTAAAACTTGCATGGGAGTACAGGTCACAATTTGGTGAATGGTGGTATCTGGATGCTATTGAACTCAGCGCCCCTGAACTCGCTGCTCAAAGATGGTCAGTTCTTGATACCCCGGCTGACATTGTTGTAGACAAGTTGAATTATGTTGAGCCCAATCTACCCATTATTAATAGTAATAGCCTCTCAGGCTGGGCCAGCGCTAGTGCTCTGCGTGAACTGAGTGGTTATGAAATTCTCCGGGACGGCTCCAGCCTGACAACTGTTGGAATCGAAGTGTTGAATTATACCGATCTTGAGGTGACCAACGGCAACGAGTACTGCTATGTTCTGGTTGCCCAATATCCTGAAGGTAATGAGTCAGCTGATGCTGTTTGTGCAACCCCTATCAACCATATGCCAATGATGCCAACGGGTCTTCAGGGCGTGGTTGACAACCTGACCGTGACACTGGATTGGGATGACAATACAGAATATGATCTCGATCACTACAATGTCTATCGCGATGGATTCCTCATCGGCAGCTCGCCGGTTTCAAATTTTGTCGAGATTCTTGTAGCTGGCGGTATCTATGAATATGCCGTTACTGCCGTTGATGCTGAAGATGGTGAATCGGAATTGTCTGATGATATAAGCATGCCCGCCGGAAATTTGCCACCTGTGCGCCTGTCTGCCGAATCAGGTCTTGACGGAATTGTAAACCTGGAATGGGCAGCACCTGGAGACCTGCTCCCCGGCCTTTTGGACTGCGGTGACGAATTGATTGAGGGACTTCCCTTTACTGCCACAGGAACCAATCTTGGAATGGAAAACGATTTTAATAGTTCCCTGGGTGATGGCGAAGATTATGCATTTCAATTATGGATGCCGGAGGATGGCGTCATTGACGTAACCCTTTGCGGCCCCAACACCGATTATGATACAAAACTTGAGATATTCAACGCCGATTGTTTCACCACGACGGGTTTTTATGATGATGATGGTCCTTTTGGAGGTTGTCCTGAATCACCGGCTACTTATGCACCGTCTGAACTACTAGGTGTAAGCCTTCCTGAAGGAATTTACCTGATCGTTGTTGATGGCTTTTTGGGGGCTACGGGAAATTTTGAAATTCATGTCACCGAGTCTGCCACACGCAGTGCATTTGTTGCAGAAGATCCGGCTTACGAAATTGAAAAGCTTGCAAGGCTTGGGATCGAACCACAACCTTGGGAAATGTCCTCTGCGCCAATTCGTGTGGCTCATTTGCGTGAGCAAACTGGATATCAGGTTTATCGTGATGGCGTTGCCGTTTCTGAACCTCTTTCCATCGATACACTGACCTATACGGATCAGTATATCCCAAATGGCTTTGAATATTGTTATACTGTTGAAGCTATTTATGATGATGGCAATTCTGCCTCCACACCAGTGTGTGCCACACCCATGAACCATCCACCAGTGGCTCCTTTACATTTGACCTCTGCAATAGATAACCATGACATCTCCCTGGTCTGGGAAGCCAATACCTTCGATTATGACTTTGCATCATATAACGTTTATCGTGATGATGAGCTGGTGATGAATACAATGGATACTGTTTTTGCTGAGAATCTCCCCCTGAGTCATGTTTATCAGTACTACGTCACTTCAATGGACGCAGAGGACGCAGAGTCGCCGCCCAGCAACACGGTCATATTACCCGTTGGTAACCTGCCACCTAGCGATGCCCATGCCGAATCTGGTCTTGATGGTGCGGTACAGCTGAGCTGGGCTGCCCCAGGTGGACTTGGTGGTGAAGGACTCTCTGAGGACTTCGAGACCGGCATTTTTCCTCCAGCCGACTGGAGCATGATGCAAACCAATGCAAACGAGTCATGGGAGCTAAGTAGCGAATTTTTCTATGAAGGTCTGTATTCAGCCAGTGTCGGTTGGGATGAAGCTGGAGGACACCAGGATGAATGGCTGCTTACCCCCGAATTTACGGTGGGAGGTGGCGATGTTCTAACTTTCTGGTCTCTTGCCCAGCAGGGTTCGATTTATGGTGACCACTATTATGTCAAAGTAACCACAGATGGTGGTTTGAATTGGGATGAAGTCCTGGACATGAGCGCCCTTCCAGTCTTTGATAATCCTGACTTTAATAATTACAACGTTTGGGAGGTACCTTATTCCGTTGATCTGTCAGCGTATACGGGCGCAAGTGTGCAAATTGCTTTCCATGCCATTGATGTCAATAATCCCGGTGATCCAAACTATCCTGGTCTTTGGTGGTTTTGGATGCTTGATGCCATTGAAGTGGGTCCAACCGCTGGTCCCACAACCTTTTCAGCGAATACAGGGCTGTTTGGAACCCTTCCCACCAATGCTGCGAGAGAAGCCTCCGCACAACCTTATCATACGGGTGACGTGGTCGAGTTCGAACCAGTTTTCATTCAAAGTCCGGTTCGCGAAATGCGCAACCAGGTTGGTGAGTATCACATCTACAGGTCGCTCTCCTCTCCTGTGATGATCGATGAAACAGATTTCTTAGTGTCCCTGGATACCAATACCTTTGATTATTATGATTTCGAGCCCCTGACCAACGGGACACCCTATTACTATGTCATTGCCGCCAATTATCCCGATGATGAGGAAATTTCAGTCTCGGCTCAATTAATGGCCACTCCCATGAACCACGCTCCAGCTGCTCCTATGGATTTTGTTGGTCTTGGTGATGAAGATATCAATGTGGTCCTGGGCTGGTCCGATAATACGGAATACGATTTTGTCAGTTACAACGTGTATCGCGATGGCGAGTTTGTTGCCAATGTATTAGTTTCTGAGTTTTCTGAACAGCTTACAGAACCGGGTATATTCGAATATATGGTTACTGCCGTTGATGCTGAAGATGCTGAATCGGCACCCAGCGAGGCTGTGAGGATCCCAACGGGACCACTGCCACCTGAAAGGCTTCGTGCCGAATCTGGAATGGATGGAGAAGTCTACCTCGATTGGGCCGCTCCTGGCGATTTGATGCCAGGATTGTTGGAGTGTGGTAATGTATTGATCGAAAGCCTACCCTTTATGGCCACCGGTTCCAACGCAGGCTGGGGAAACAATTTTGATGTTTCCGGTGGCGACGGTGAAGACTTTGTCTATCAACTCTGGATGCCCTCCGACGGAATGGTGGACATTACCCTGTGTTCTGATCAGACCAACTTCGATACCAAGCTGGAAATATTCAATGCCGACTGTTTTACCACAACCGGCTTTTATGACGATGATTTCACATGCACTTACTCCTCGCTCTATTCGAGTATCAATGGCGCCTTCCTGCCAGAGGGAATTTATCTCATCGTGGTCGATGGTTTTAGTGGTCAGACAGGTAATTACGGGATAGAAGTTGTTGAATCTGCCACAGCTCGTCAGACTAGCAGTTATAACCGGGATGCTGAGATCGAGAAGCTTCTGGCTGCCGGCCAAAATCCCCTCAATATGAACCTATCAAGTGCTGAGATTCGTGTTCCGCAAGCCACTGCTGAGACGGCTGAACGCAGCTTAGACGGTTTTCAGGTCTTTCGGGATGGTGTTGCTATATCTGCCATTCTACCCCTGGACACCTACAGCTATCTTGATGGCTGGCAGGTCGAGCAGGAACTCACCAATGGTACAGCATATTGCTATACTGTAGCCGCTGTTTATAGCTCGGCTACCACACAGTCAATTCAATCCTGTGCAACCCCCTTAAACCATCAGCCTATGGTACCGCAAAACTTCACCATTGGTGTAAATACTGAGACCAACACTGTGTCTTTAGACTGGGACGATAACACCGATTACGACCTGGCGGGATACCATGTATATCGGGATGAAATCCTGGTTGGAACGGTTACAGAATCCACCTTCGATGAAGTCGTTATCGATGGCTCATTTTTCTATGTTGTCAACTCATTTGATACTGGAAATATGGAATCTGATGACTCCGAAAGGCTTCAGGTCCTCGTAGGTCAAATTCCACCCGGCAATCTTGTTGCCGATGGTGAATTTGATGATCAAATATCGCTAAGTTGGCGAGTGCCCGGCAACCCCATGCCACCCTTGTTGGATTGTGGCGATGAATTGATCCCTGGACTACCCTTTGTCTCAAATGGTAGTACTGTGGGTATGGGTGATGATTTTGACGTGGCTGGTGCCGGTACAGACAATGAAGATGTTGCCTATCAGCTATATATGCCTGAAGATGGTACGATTGACATTACGCTGTGCGGTCCGAACATTGATTACGACGCACGTCTTGAAGTCTTCAATGTCGATTGTATAACTTCCACCAATTATGTTGATGATGATGGTCCTACTTGTGCAGCTGCTCCAGGAATTATTGGACCTTCAGAATTGCTGGGAATCTTTTTACCTGAGGGTGTTTATCTGATTGTTGTGGACGGCTATGGGGCCAACTCTGGTAACTATGATATTACTGTTACAGAATCTACTACTCAACGTCAGTATGTTGCTGAAACGACGAGAGAAACCCTCAAGAAGTTGGTTTTAACGGGTGAAATGACCCGGGATGAAGCTGATGCACTCCTTGCGGCCGAAGTTGATGCGAATTTCACGCCTCAGTTTGTGGACATGCCTGCTGAGTTTGCTAATCTCCGCGAAACAGAAGAGATATTGCACTACACAGTTTATCGTGATGGCGCTATCGTTGCGACCACCACTGAAATAGAATACGATGATACGGTGGAAGAAAACGTGTTTTATTCCTACTATGTCACTGCCACCTATGATGGCGATGCTGAATCGGCTCCATCAAATACGATTGATGCTCGGTCCAATATGGCTCCTGGCCCTCCAACAAACTTAGTTGCCGAGGACTTTGGTCACACTGTGACCATGACCTGGCAAAATCCCTTATTAAACATGGATTTGTCGCCTTGTTTTGATCTTGAAGGGCTTCAGGTCAGGCGTAATGATGAACTGATTGCTACTGTCGATGTCCTTCAAATGGGCTTTATGGATTTCAGCTTAGCAGATGGACATTATGTCTATGAAATAAGCGGATTTGATGAGGTTCCCAACCTGGGTGCCCCAATCAGTGCTGAGGTTTGGGTAGGACCAAAACCAGTGATTGTTCAAGTGTTTACAGATTTTTATCCAACAGAGTCATCCTGGAATATTTACAACTCCATCAATGCGGTGGTTGCCAGTAATGCACCTGGTGATCTTACGGTAGCCGGCCAGCTTTATGAGTGGGCGGTAATATTGGAGCCTGGTGAATACGTGTTTGAAATGAATGATTCCTATGGTGACGGAATATATGCACCGGGATATTATCAGGTTAATCACGGAGCGGATATTTTAGTTGGTCCTGAAACTCTTGAACTTTTTCAGGAAATCACACCATTTACAGTGGAATCAAACATTATGATGGGTGATTTGGATGGTGACGGATTCTTGAACATTGCAGATGTGATCCGGTTTATTGAAATCATGACTGAAACGCAAGATCCTCCCACTTTTGATGAATTGAGTCTCATGGATATAAACGGTGATGGTAACCACAATATTCTGGATGTGGTTCTACTTATCGAAAATGTCCTCAACATGGGCGGTCTGGCAAAAGATGCTCCCATCATCGAAGCCATTTCCCTGGCCATTCCACCGATGAACCTGGATAATACACGTGAATGGCAGAACATTCCCATCACGACGGATTGTTTTGAGATGATCTCTGGATTCCAGATTGACCTGCGCTTTGATCCAACACTTGTTGAGCTGGGCATTCCCGTCCTGGCCGAAGGCAATGAAAATGTCGGTGTCTTTAGCTCCATAGATGGCAACATGATGCGCGTTCTGGGGATTGATCTATCTGGAGGCTTGATTGACCTGGCCTCCGGTCTGCTCATGAATGTTCCCGTTCAAGTGATTGATCCAAACGGTTCCGGATCTTTTGAATTTGAAGTAGACAACCTGATCATTTCAGGGCCTGGTGGTGTGGAGATCGTGGCTCAGTGTTTGGTGAGCATTATCGATATCGGTCTTCCTGCTCCGACAGAGTTCAGTCTCAAGCAGAATTTCCCCAACCCCTTCAACCCAACCACCAGTATCCGTTACGATATTGCTGAGACAGCTGATGCCAATCTGGTCATCTATAATATGCTGGGACAGCAGGTCAGAACCCTGGTGAGCGGCAAACAGGATGTTGGCTATTATGAAGTTGTGTGGAATGGTCTGAATGATGAAGGTCAACCGGTCGCCACAGGTATTTATATCTATCACCTGCAGGCAGGGCACTACGCCAAGACCATGAAGATGGCTTTTATCAAGTAAACCGAAAAATCAATCAGGGTTTTCTCTGGTGATAACATTAAGAGGCTGTCCCAAAAGGGTAGCCTCTTTTTTTTGCCTCAAAATGCTTAATATATTAGAATAATATTGCATATATGACTGTTAATATTATAGTTGTATATGAAGAAGACAT
>JABMOT010000188.1 GCA_013202385.1 Fidelibacterota bacterium | reverse complement strand
AGGGGCAAAGCGTTACATTGAATGTCACACAGGGCGAAAAAGGTCCTCAGGCAGAAAACGTTACTGCTGTTTAATTCCTTTTAAATTTCTGTTAAACGCCGGACTCCTAGGAGTACCGGCGTTTTTATTTTAGGTCGGTTTCACTCGATCCCGTTAAAGAAACAAACACTGGACTGCCCACGGGACAAATTCTCCATAGCAGCGCTCCCCAAAATAGCGTTAGCAACTCCATAGTAAAGAAAAGCTAGGTATGAAGCTATTTAGTTCAACTTGTTGGGGATGATATACCTTTCGACCCGAATCTTTTTTTCATTAGTACTATAATTTGATTGTCATCAGGTCTGTTCTTGATAAAGCTCTCATACTCTCAATTAACAAACGCATGATCCAGCGTCAAATCAGTGAGCATCATCAGCGATTAGCGCTTCAGGTAACCTGGATCTAGAAGCAAATGTTTTGATTGGCGGGCTTCAGTAACCAGCACATCACAGCGTTCATTTTCAGCATTCCCCGCATGTCCCCTCACCCATCGGAAATCAACCTTGTGTCTTTCGAGCGCTTCAAGGAGTTGCTGCCATAGATCGATATTTTCAGGGCGTTGACCATCAGATTTTTTCCACCCGCGTTTGATCCAGCCATACACCCAACCTTTGGTGATTGAATCCACAATATATTTTGAATCGGAGTGAAGCTCAACATCAGACGGCTCAGTTAAGGACTGTAGGGCGACGATTACGCCCATCATTTCCATACGGTTATTGGTTGTTAGCTGGTAGGCTGCAGACAGTTCTTTACGCAATCGGCCCTTTTGCAAAACCACACCATAGGCACCTATCCCAGGATTTGGCGATGCTCCACCATCCGTGTGGATAATAATTTTATTTGCATTTCCCGCTAAATTCGTGGGTTGGGTTTTAGAATGGGTCACAGGTTTCGATTTTATCAGTTCGATAAGCTGTTCGCTTACACTCCCCGTTGCTCCTAACACACATTCTCTCAACCAGAGAATAGCTTCATCATGGGTGGTAAAACTCTTGTATAATGCACCTTTAAACCCATTTACTTCCGTTGCAACTTCATCCCAGCTTTCATATAAACCCGGATGATGTCCTTGGAATACGGCATATATTTTTTTGGTATTAGCGGTCAATAATCAGCGACCGTGTCAGATGAAATTGCTGCGCAGGTTTTCACCCCAGCAATTTGAAAAGAATAAAAACAGCACCAAGAGCAAAGAAAGTACCGAAGAAACGATGGTAGTGGAGGACAAAATTATCGAAGCCAAGATTCATTTTTTCGAGTGGAAGCAACATCAGCCGAGTTGAGACCCATTGATTGAGTTTCCCATTAATCATTTTTAATTTTTCAGGATTAAATGCCAGGAAACCCCAGACTGGTAAACCCAAAGTAATGGCGATGAGTAAAAACCATTTTAATGATTCCAGTAGGATGCCAATACTGAGGCTTGTTTGCAAATTTCCAGTAATTTTGTACACATCGTCAACAGTGGGAATTCTGGTCGCGATCAGATACAAACCTAAGATTGAGACGATAAGCATTAAGCTACCGGCAATCTTGTTATTGGCAAAGAAATAGGAATCTGTTTCATGAACCGTATCCAGCGGTTCAACAATTTTTTCGCTAGAATACCATTTGTTGCCTCTAGCGCTCATGCGAGCCACCGTTTCAGGCTTGATAAAGAGTAAGAGTCCAATCGTCAAAGCCAATATTCCACCAAGTATAAAAAACAATCGAGTCATTTCAAGATACATCTCAGTCATCGTGGACCTCCCTCGGATGATACCAGCTTAGTTAGAGTAAACGCTGTTAAAGTAATCAGGCAAGCGTTTCAATCCAAAGCCTTGCTTTAATTCAACTTCCGACAAGTTTTCATATTTTTTCATTGGAATCAGCTCCATTAGAATGCATAGTACGCCCGCTTTTTAACTGCTTAATTTTGTGGTGTTTCGATCGGAAATACACCCTTGAAAGGATATAGATGCGCAAAGAGAATTTTAGGAATATCGCTATTATTGCCCACGTTGATCACGGCAAAACAACGCTGGTTGATGGTATGCTCAGGCAAAGCGGTATTTTCCGTGAGCACCAGGAATTGACCGACCGTGTAATGGACAATATGGATCTCGAGCGTGAGCGCGGAATTACGATTAGTGCCAAAAATACTGCTATAGAATACAAGGGCGTTAAAATCAATATTATCGATACACCAGGACACGCTGATTTTGGCGGTGAAGTGGAACGGGGTCTCAACCTGGTTGATGGCGCGATGTTGTTGGTGGATGCCAGCGAAGGTCCACTTCCTCAGACCCGTTTTGT
>JABMOT010000187.1 GCA_013202385.1 Fidelibacterota bacterium | reverse complement strand
ATTACCCAAGTGTCTGAAAGCCATGGCAAGATCATTGAAAAGATCGGCTATCATGTCAGAGATTATTTTGTAAAGCAACCTCATCGCTTTACAGACATTCCTGGAGGGGTTATGGCACATTCCACTCACGTAAAGGGGATTGGTACTTACGAGAATGGCGTTGAGAAGCCACGTGTAAATGTGATTCTGGCCACTGGAATTCCCGAGGAAACCTGTAAACGAATCAATCTTGGTTATCGTGACCCTGCAACCATTAACATTGAAGATTACCAAAATCGCGAGGCGGAAGGGTTTCTTTTTGTCCCCAAAGCTGGCGAGATGTTATATCGACCTAAACAATAAGGATTTTTATAATGGCTAAACTAAAAATAAGAGCAGATGCCTGTGAACTGGACTTTCTTTCACTGGGATCTCTGGTCCACAGACTGGATCCCGGTCGTGTTCCCTTTCGGAAAGCACGCTCCGTCACCATCCACGTTTCAGGTGGGGAATATAACGTTGCTGCCAACCTGGCGGATTGCTTTGGATTAAAAACGGGAATCGCCACGGCCATGGTGCGATATGGGATCGGTGAGTTGGTCCAATCGCGCGTCCAGGAAATGGGTGTAAAGCCTTTCTATAAATGGTTTGATCATGATGGTGCCAGGGGACCGAACATTGCCACCGTTTACTCAGATCTTGGCTATGGAGTAAGGCCTCCTGTGGTATTCTATAATCGTGCGAACGAAGCAGGAGCCATGCTGAAACCCGGTGATTTTGATTGGGATGCTATCTTCAGCAAGGGTGTGCGCTGGTTTCATTCTGGAGGCATTTATGCTGCTCTATCTGAAACCACATCAGAACTTATTATCGAAGCAATGAAGGCCGCCAAAGCCTCTGGTGCAGTCACTTCCTTTGATTTGAACTATCGGGGTAAACTATGGGAATCCATGGGGGGATTGAAGCAGGCCCAGTCCACATTCAAAAAAATTGTAGAACATGTGGATGTCCTCATCGGGAATGAAGAGGATCTGCAGATGGGTCTGGGAGTTAAAGGCCCCGATGTTGAGAAAAAAACCAGGCTTGACACGGCGGTGTTCTTTGAGATGATGACTGAAGTAAAAAGAGATTTTCCCAATGTAAAAATGGTAGCCACAACTATGCGGGAAGTTGAATCAGCCAATCGTCATCAATGGGGTTCAGTGATATGGCATGATGGGGACCGAGCTGTGAGCCCGACCTGTGAACTGCAGGTCATCGATCGCATTGGCGGTGGAGATGGTTTTGCTTCAGGTTTGATTTTTGGCATGCTGGCTGGAAGAACACTGGATGATGTGGTAAGACTGGGGTGGGCACACGGAGCGCTTTCCACAACATTTCCTGGAGATGTTACCATGGCGAGGCTCCCTGAAGTTGAAGCCTTCGCCAAGGGCGGATCTGCCCGAGTCCAAAGATAAAAGAGTATAATTACTTAATAAATTGTCAGGGTGTTTCGATGATCAAGCGCAACTTTATGTCCAGTCTCGTTTGCGCCAGTTCGCTCCTTTTTGTAACTGGCGCTTTCTCACAAATCCCCATTGATTCATTGCTGGGTTTTGCTGCTGCTTCCGGGGATGGTTTAGAAACCACCACAGGCGGGTTGGGCGGTGATACCATTATCGTTACCAGTGGAGATCAACTCAACCAAATTATGTTGGATCGTAAGGATTCAAATTTTGATGACAACAATCCTCCCCTGAATCTGCTCATATCCGGGACAATTCATTACCCGGCAGAAGAAATGCTCCGGGTGAAGGAGACCTACGATCTTTCAATTATAGGAATGGGAGATAGTGCGGTTATTGAAGGTTTTGGCCTCAATGTCTACAAGACCCACAATCTGATTATCAGAAATATTGAATTCCGAGACTGTCCAGATGACGCTATAAATATTGACCAAACCCTGACACACCACATCTGGGTTGATCATTGTACCCTGTCAGACTCGCCGGCAAATGACCCTGATGCAAACAACCATGATGGGTTATTGGATATCAAACATGGTGCAGCCTACATCACGGTCTCATGGTGTCACTTTTATAATCACACCAAAACCTGCCTCCTGGGCAACTCGGATAATACGGGTGATGAAGATATTGGGCGCTTGAAAGTTACCTACCATCACAACTGGTTTGATAATACGCATTCACGTCATCCTAGAGTGCGTTTTGGACAGGCTCATGTCGCCAATAACTATTATGACAATAGGGATAATTTCATGCTTTATGGCGTTGCCTCTACTATGGAGGCAGATGTGGTTGTAGAAGCAAACTATTTTCAGAATGTTTTGGAAACAACGCATGT
>JABMOT010000018.1 GCA_013202385.1 Fidelibacterota bacterium | reverse complement strand
GATGCAGACGAATCTGCGCCAATCCCAATCGAGTTGGAATATCTTGGCTCCGATTCTGCCTATATTACTGTCACCCGTCCGGAAGGATCGGATATCTACGAATTTGATGATCTGGTTCTCAAATTTGCCCCGGAGTGTGAAACCAATTATGCCGGTGTAACCGAGGGATACCGGGTCTCCTTCGATGCCCACTTTGCCCGTCCCTGCACAGACGCCGAAATCTATCAACCTGGGGAGAATTGGATCATCAACACAGTCACTGGGGACAGCTTGACCATTATAGCAGATGAATACGATCTGGGTCAATCCTACTTTGACAATCTTATTGTTCAGTACAGTGCCATGGATGAAGATAGTTGGTTTGCCGTAGACACGCTGGATGTGGATACGCTCAGAGCGTATGGGTCCTCCTATAGCCAACTGTTCTGGGATGTGGGATCGCTCCCTGATGGTGTTTATGATGTTCGCCTTCAATCTGTTTGTCTGGATGGATTGTTGAATAACAAAATGGCCGGTGTCCGAGGCGTGATTGACCGTCAGATTCCTGAAGTTTTGGGATCTCCTGAGCCCATAGATGGTGTATTGAATTTCAACGATGAGATAGCCTTGAATTTCACTGAAAGTATCAATCCAGAGACCATCCATGCTGTGAATGTCACCCTGCGTGATGAATCAACTGAGACCGAAATTACAGATTTTCAGATTTCAGTTTCTGAAGCAAGAGTCGTTCTCATACCTGGTATACTGAATCGCTATATCGAGAATCACACCCTTGTGGCTCGAGTAGCAGGTCATCAGGATATGCATGGCAATCCCGGTGAGCCCATTGAATGGGAGTTTGTGGTTGACAGAAATCCAGTTGCCTGGAGCACAAGTGAATTATCACATATCGCCTTCCAGGGACAGGAGCAACCCATTTTTATCCAGTTGAATAATACAGGTTCCAGCCCGGAGAGTTTCCAGTTCTCAAGTAGCCCCAGTCAGGTTATTACACCGCTACCAGAATGGTTGACCATTTTTCCTTTACAGGGCTCTTTGAATCCGGGTGGATCCTTTGAAATTCGCCTTGAAGTTGACCAGGATCTAAACAATGGTGAATATGATATAACGGTTTATGCTGTGACCTCTGAAGGATACGAACCTTTACGGCTTGACATCGTTTCCATGTGCCCCTACCCGGATTGGAGTTTCGATTTCACCGAATATGAATACTCCATGAACGTGACCGCCAGCCTGTACAGTATGTCCACAGCATCAGAGGATATCTATGATCGCATCGCTGCCTTTGTAGATGACGAATGTCGCGGCTGGGCACCCTTGGAATATGTCCCGGCTTTTGGCAATTATCAGGCCTTCATAACCATCTTCAGCAACCAATTTAGTGGTGAGGAAGTGGAGTTTCATCTGTGGGATCGGACTGCCTGCGCAGAATATTGGCAGGTTGATACCTCCCTGGTATTTGTAGATGGCGCCTTCCACGGCTCGCCAGAACAAACCATAGCCCTGAACGCTTCTGGGGTTCTGGGACAGACGCTCGCGCTCAATACAGGCTTTACCTGGATATCCCTGAATTTGGAAGCTTCGGACATGACCGTATCCAACATTCTCAAGGATGTTCAGGCCACAGCTGGAGATCGCGTTATTGGTCATACTGCCTTTGCCATGTATTCCGATACATCCGGCTGGGTGGGAACACTATCCTCATTGGATCACTATTCCATGATACAACTTGATCTGGCTACAGGTACTGAGTTAGTCCATGTTGGATACCCCATTCAAGCGGATACTGTCCACCTGGAAATAAGTTCAGGCTGGAATTGGATTAGTTACCTACCTGAGGAAAACATGAATGTGAATCACGCACTGGCCTCGCTCACAACGAGTGCCAGTGACCTGATTAAGAATCAGACCCAATTCGCGCAATATGTGGCAGGTATTGGATGGCTCGGCAGCTTGCATCGTATGTTCCCTGGAATGGGTTACAAACTGGAATCCTTAGAATCTGGAGTTTTAACTTATCCCATTTCTGAAACCGTCTCTCTGTCAAGACGGGCCGTTGACGACGTGTTACCAGATGCACCCTGGGTTCTTGAGGATGAATATCAATTCCAGAATAGTATGAGCATAACAGCCTTGCTGGAAAGTGATACGATCGGCGTTAATAACCCTGCCGATGCAATTGCGGCCATGGTTGGGGATGAGGTGCGTGGAATTGCCAGACCAATTTATATTCCGGAACTGGATGCCTACAGGGTCTTTCTCCTTGCTCATGGCGAACCTGGAGAAGAAATCAATCTAAAGATATGGGATGCGGATAGCGACATCATATATGGAGCCACCCAATCCCTGGGTTTTCACACTGATGCGATTCACGGATCACCGCTCCAACCAATGATGCTTTTCAGAGCACCTCTTGGTATCGGGGACAAGGGCTATATTCCAGAGGTGTATTCTCTATCCCAGAATTTTCCGAATCCCTTCAACCCAACGACCAAAATTGGTTTCGGGCTCCCTGAGGATGCAGAAGTTTCAATTCAGATATATAATCTCCGAGGTCAGCTCGTTGTCACCCTGATGGAAGGCCCCCTGACAGCAGGGTACCGCTTTATGAAATGGTCTGGATTAGATGAGCGTCAGCACCAGGTTCCCTCAGGTGTTTATCTCGTAGTTATGAATACGGATTCATTTCGGGATGTGAAAAAGATGGTGTTGTTGAAATAGCTATTTTGGATATTTCAATACTTTAAGTCTGTGTTCAGGGGTCGAAGTAGCTCCGACCCCTGAGTGCAACTTCCGACCGTCTTGCTGAGTTTGTCATCCCGAACTCGTCATCCTGAGCTCGTCATCCTGAGCTCGTCGAAGGATGAAGCACGACGACCCGTGGAGTGCAACCCAATTGCAGGTAGGGTCTTGATCCTCCGCATGGGTTCTGAAGTTAAAGAAACAGGAATTACATGAAAATATTGCGTAAAATATTAATCCTCACTCTATTCCTAAGCTCAGTCTGGGCTCAATACCCAACTGAATGGGGGGTGGATGCCCACGCCTTTGAACACACCATGACGCTTACGGGTGAATTGGTCATTAATGACTTGCTCCAAGCCGAAGCCGCGAGCGCTGTCGCCGTCTTTCATAATGACGAATGTCGCGGTGTTGTTGATGGAACCCAGGTGGGCGGCAAGATTCTGTATTTTTTGATGATCTATGGAAATGCAGCAGGTGATTCCCTGCAGTTCAGAGCCTGGGATGCCGGTGTGGGTAATGTAGTAGTCCTGGATGAGGCCATCACTTTTACCAGTGGTGCTGCCCTGGGTGAAGTGGATACACCCCATCAGCTCTCAGGTACCAATACTGTCAGCTATATCCAGGCCTTTGATGATTCATTTGAACAGGTCGAGGATGAAATCGAGAACCTACCCTTCGATATTCTGTCAAATGATACCTATGATCGTAGCCTGGCCATGGTCGTCAGCTTCATCATTGAGCCCCAACATGGATTGCTCATAGAAAACCTTAACCAAACTTTTTCTTATATATCGAATCTGAATTATTTTGGTCCCGATTCGTTCCAATACAGGGTTTCACACGTATTTGGAGCAGATACCGCATGGGCGCAAATCAATGTGACACCGATTGACGACCCTTTAGGTGATTTTAATCTGATTTATCCTCCCCAGGCCAGTCTTTTTGAACATGGATCCAATAGCATCCAGAACTTTAGCTGGGGAGCACCCAGTGATGACGATGGGGATCAAATATCCTATACACTTTATGTGTTTGATGCTGGAGTTCCAGATACTTCATATCATTCAACGGAAACGACTTTGGAAGTCAATATTGAAGATCTTCACAGGGATAAATGGCTGGATTGGTTTGTGATTGCCTTTGATGGCTGGGGATGGACAACCTCGACGGACACATTCTCCATCCGGGTTTCGAGTCTGGTAGATGTTATCCCTACGTCTCAAATTCCGGAATCATTTCTAGTGTACCAAAATTTCCCCAATCCATTCAACCCAATAACAAATATCGATTATGGCTTACCAGAATTGGGCGACGTTTCAATTAAGATATATGATGTCACCGGTCAAATCGTGAGACAGACAGCGCTGCTCGGGCAATCAGCTGGATGGTATACTTTTACCTGGAATGGTACCCATGAATCGGGACAATCTGCAAGCTCAGGTCTCTACCTATGCCAAATTCAATCGAGGCATGAATCTGAAGTCGTGAAGATGTTACTTCTTAAGTAAATTTCCATCTGAAGCAGAATGAAAATATTCGGCCACCTTTTTTAATGGTGGCCGATTGTTTTAGTAGAGATTGCCCAAATACTTGTGGGATTAAAACTGACGACTGGCACTTAAGCTGAAGCGGTAGAGTGTCACCCCATCTTCTTGCTCAAATCGGGTTCGGAGCCTCAGCCGTTGCAAACCGGGAACTTTAGCGGCGAGGGAGATCTCTGGTAAATGTCGCGTTCTAAAACTTGAATCACCTAGTATTTTGTAGAAAAATACTTCATCATATAATTCTATATCAAGCCGCGGTAACACTTGTTTTCCAACAGAAGCGTGTATTCTGCCACCTTCACTGAGATAGGATAGCATGGCCATGGCGCCAGCAGTTAAGTTTAGATTGTAAGCGCTTATTTTCCGTTGATGAAAGGTCAATCCATAGGTTTGAATTTGTTTGTCACTGCCGTCTGTTCGATAGCTGGCCTGACCGGAAAGGGTGAATCCTGCTTGTGACATCCAACTCAAATTGCCATTCAGGGAATGTCTGGCAGACTGATCAAATTCAGTCACCGCCGTGTCCAGAAGATCAATGACGTTTTCCCGGTAACTATAGCGGAAATTAGTAATAAGCGAGCGCCACGGGCGCCAGCTGACAGAAGTTCTGAAGCGCGTCAGAGAGACGGTGTTTTGAGTCGAAGATTGATCCAGCATATCCAGATCGAACTCGCTGTCAGCCCTCAGCCGAACATTTCCAGACAACTTCGCTGTGGATCCGAGAATAAGATAATTCCGAGCCAATTCACCCACTTGAATCTCAGTGACATTACCCAGCTGAATACTTCCCCACTTGAACTGTTCCTCGTCCAAGATTCCAAACTTTGTCCGCTGAGCTGTGATCTCAATGCCACTAATCGGTGTTTCCAATCCGCCGGTTATAGCCAAAATACGCCGATCTGAGCGCCAGGTAATACCTACGCCATCCATGGTCCCCAGAACAGTGAATTGGGGGTGATACATACGTCCCAGTAGATAGCTGAGGGGACTGCCAGGTCTATGATAGCTAAGCATGATTGAATACAGCTGAGTTTGGAAACTTTTATCAGCTGCCGATTGACTCCCACGCAGATAAACGCTGGCATCAAGATGCTGGATTCCCAGATCCAAAACGTTGAATTGGCCGTAAATTGAACTGCTGCTGCTATGAAATCCACTCGTATCACCGCCACGATCTGAATATCGCGCTGAGAGATAGCCGCTAAACGTAGGAGCGAATCTATCTGGATCAAGATTCATATTACTGGGTGCACGCTTCTCAAAAGCACTGCTATCGAGAAACACTTGCGTTGGAGTCTGAATTTGGGCAGAGCTGTCGATTTCCGCGGGGGTGACTTCTGCAGTGCCTTTAGCTGTCATTAAAAGAACACTGACCCGATCTCCAATTTGCCAGTTTATTTCTTCAGGATTGATCGCCTTGATTGCAGATGATGAACCGCTGGCCTGAGTTACAATACCGATTCCTAGAAGGGCGTTGGCTCTTTCAACCTGAACGCTATCTCCAATCTGAACTCCTACTTTTTTCCCAAGATCCATGTACGCATTTTCCATACTTACATACGTGATAATCCCGGATACCCGATTTTGACCCGCAGTGAATCCGAGGGAGAGAAAACCGATCAAGCTGATTTGAATGAATTTTTGCATCAATCACCACATTTCGCTGTATTCCCTTGCGGGTGACAAAAGTAACAATCCTCAGAATCCACTCCGGAGCTGGGATAGGTTAAACCGGCGCAACGCTCACAACCACTTCCTTCACAATGCTTGGAATTCATTCGCGAGACCGTGTGGCATCCTGAACTGAGGCAGGTAAAAGTCTGATAATTCCCGGCGCTGGTATGGCAGGTGGAACAACTATTCCATACCCAGCGATGATGACCACTGTTGATGGGGAAAAATGCATCATGGTTGATGGCCAAAATCTGGTTCCAACGCGTAGGACCGTGGCAGGTCGAACAGTCTGTAAGATCGTTCAGACCATCATGGGAAGCCAGCTCAGGCAGAAAATCTGCCTGATGACACGCCTGACAATCCAATGAAGGTATCTTCCCCGGGGTCGTGTGACATAAATAGCAGTCCAGGGAATGATGACTGGCCTGAAGTGGGAACAGGGTTAGTTCATGCCGTCGAAAAGCTTGTCCCGGATCCCAATTCTCAGGTGTATGGCAAGTTTCGCATTGATTGCCCCAGTAGTTCTGGTGGACATCCTGGTGACAGCTTACACAATCACTACCTTTGACAGAGAATTGATGAAATTCGTCAATTGATTCCCCGGCATGGCATTGGGTGCAATTCAAATCCAGATGACTTTCTTCTAACACAAATTCGGTGTCCTCATTGTGTTCGAATGCGGGTTGCTTTGACAACGGAAACCAGGAGCCAGACTCATGACAATCCAGACATGCAGTTTCACCGTCAGGGATTGGTTGCGCCATGACAGTGAGGGAGACCAGACTTAGAATCAGCTTAATCAACTTCATGCGGCTTGGCTGTCGTTGGTTTTGGCAGGATTTTAAGCTCGAAGAAATTGAGGAAGCGGCTGTCACAGTCATCCTCATCACCACTGGGATGACACGTCAGGCAGTCCCTCGGCGTTACTGTAGAAGGATTATAAGTATTACCGTTGCAGCTTACATATTGACCGTCGTCAAAATGATGGCTGTTCAAACTCGCAACACCACCGTGACAATTACTTCCGTAGCACGTGAATTCTTCATAATCGTTGGCATAAATGTGACATTCGGAACAATCATTCCATTCGCCACGATGTT
>JABMOT010000186.1 GCA_013202385.1 Fidelibacterota bacterium | reverse complement strand
TACATTCAGACTTTATGAGACCAGTTTTTATGGGGAAAAGTTAGACATCAAACCCTTGGCCGGTGATCTATTTAGCTCCAACGCCGTCGGCCTACTCAATCAGTGCCAGTTGAACAACCAGGTGATGTTAGAATGTCTCACCAACCTTTCAGTTTTTACCAATCCGGATACTCAGCAAAAAATGCGCGTGAACTATGCCTCCTTGAATGTGGAGGAATTTGGATCGGTGTATGAGGGATTGTTGGAATATGATCCAGTGCTGGACATAAATGGTGATCGAGTTGATTTTCGGCTGGTGAAAGGCAGTGCCCGATCATCCTCAGGTTCACACTATACTCCTGATGAATTGGTGCAACCCCTGATCAAACATTCTTTGAATTATATCATTGAGGATAAGCTGAAGGAGTCTAATCCCGAAAAAGCTCTGCTATCCATCACTGTCTGTGATGTGGCTTGTGGTAGCGGTCATTTCTTATTGGGGGCAGCACGAAGAATTGCCACAGAATTAGCTAAAGTGCGTACGGGTGAAGATCAGCCTTCACCATCGGCATTTCGTGAGGCAGTACGCGATGTTATCCGTCACTGCATTTACGGAGTAGATTTAAACCCACTTGCTGTGGAACTGGCGAAGGTTGCTCTCTGGTTAGAGGCTCATAACCCAGGTGAACCGTTAAACTTTTTAGATCATAAGATCAAATGTGGGGATGCTGTCGTTGGTTTAGCACATTTAGCGGAGCTGGAAAATGGGATTGCCAACGAAGCCTTTAATAAGCTCTCAGGGGATGATGAAACAGCTCGAACCTATGCCAAAAAGAATAAGGAAGAAAAGAAGACACGCCAGAGCGCTATTGATTTTGATAAACAGGTATTGAAAAAGATTGAAGATGTGAACACTGCATATGCTGACTTTTCCAAAATGCCTGAGTCTACACCAGATGAAATCATTTCAAAGCAAAAGGCATATCATCAGCTCAGTTCAGGGACAAATTGGTGGCGTTTAAAAACTTTGGCCGATATTCAGACGGCCCAGTTCTTTATTCCTAAGAAAATCGAACATGCCGAACGATTAATTACGGAAAATACGTATAGAGATTTATTGGCAGGTATTAAACCCTTACAAGGTAACATTGCGATTGCTAAGGCGACTGCAGTGGCGGCGGAGAAACGCTTTTTCCATTGGTTCCTGGAATTCCCAGAGATCTTTGCAAAAGGTGGCTTTTCTTGCATTCTGGGAAATCCACCCTTCTTGGGTGGCCAACGCCTAAGCGGAACTTTTGGGCATAACTATTTAGAGTGGCTAAAATTTGAATATGCTCCTGCAGGTTCAGTCGATTTGGTGACCTACTTTTTTCGAAGAGCATTTGAAATTATTCAAGATACTGGTTTCCAATCGCTCATCGCTACTAACACCATTGCCCAGGGTAGCGCAAGAGAAGGTGGTTTGGCAGTTATTCAAGAGCAGGGCGGTGTAATCAATTATGCAGTTCGTTCTATGCGGTGGCCTGGATTGGCTGCAGTTGAAGTAGCACAAGTTGCCATCCATAAAGGCAACTGGGAGAAAGATATTGTTTTGGATAACAAGAATGTGGATCAGATCACATCTTACCTTGATGATAGTGAAGAATTGGGGGATCCTTACAAACTGTATCGCAATAAGGATTTAAGTTTTCAGGGTTCCATTGCCTTAGGAAGTGGATTTGTACTTGAACCCCCAGAAGCCAAACAACTTCTCTCAGACAATCTAAAGAATAATGAAGTAATTTTCCCTTATTTGATTGGACACGATCTGAATAATGATCCTAACCAAAGCTCACGTCGCTGGATAATTAATTTCTTTGATATGGATGAAGAAAGATGCAAAAAAAACTATCCTGAATGTTTCGAAATAGTTGAACAATTAGTGAGGCCGTACCGATCTACTCTCAAAAGGAAAATTCGACGTGAGAAATGGTGGCAATTTGCTGAGCGAGCTTCAAAACTTTACAGTACAATACGACAATTTAATCGTGTTTTGGCTAGATCGCTCACTAGTAAACACCACACTTTGACATTTATACCAACAAATATCACAATTGATCAGACCAATTTGGTATTTTGTAAAGATGATTTCGCCCACTATGCAATAATGCAATCAAATATCCACTTTGAATGGGTTTCTAAATACAGTGGAGATTTCGGCTCAACGGGTAGATATAATTTGAATAAAAGTTTCGAACCCTTCCCATTTCCCCAAATTGACCGATTGGACTTAAAATCAATTGGAAAATCATATTATGAGTTTCGCCAACAACTTATGGGTAAGATACAGTTGGGGTTGACTAAGACATATAATCAGTTTCATAATCATTTTTTAAATGCTGATATCGAAAATACTGAAAATCTTAATAGAGTTGAATTTGAAAAAAAATTCAGCAAAGAAACGATCATCTTGTGGAATCATCTACAGAAAACCGAAGATGTTTGCAGTATGGAAGAGGCGGTCAAAGACGTTATCCAATTCCGTCAGCTTCACAAAGAAATGGATGAGGCTGTTCTCAAAGCCTATGGCTGGCATGAAGATTCTGTGAAATGGGGTCCAGCCATTGATTTGGCACATGATTTCTATGAAGTCGACTATCTCCCCGAGAATGACAGGGTACGCTATGCCATAAGTCCTGAGGCCCGTAAAGAGGTCTTAAAGCGACTTCTTCTGCTAAACCATGAGATCTATGAGGAGGAAGTCAAACAGGGCTTACATGGCAAAAAGAAAAATCCCAAAGCTACTGCCAAAATTAAGTCAAAGATTATAAATGATCCTGGGCAGGGATCACTGTTTTCCGGTGCCCAAACAACCCACACATCATTGAGTGGCAAAACTGCAGCAAAGAAAGCCACAATCCCTGATCCATCTGCTCAAAAAGTTTCACATCCAACCTTTGGCCAGGGAATCGTTCTGAGTACAGAGGGTCACGGTGACAATGCAAAATTGACCATTCAGTTTGACTCTGGCGAGAAAATGCTGCAGGCGAAGTTTGTTACGGTGCTGGAGTAATGGGAGGTATAAGTGAAGGCCAAGAAGACGAAATTGAAAAATTATTAGTGTTAATCACAAATGGAGGATTGTTAATCATGAAGAAAAGATCTTATTTGCTGAGTAAAAGTGTGAAAATTCCATTAAAAGAGTCAATTGGTGAATATGATTCTAATGAATCCCTGAATATTGTGATGCAAAATGGTACAGCAACTCCTGTGGTAGCTATGGCTGGTGCACCATCAACTCATTCCAAGACTTGCTCGGAACCTGGTGATGATGATCCAGATCCTGGCCAGGAACAATGTTATTAGTAATTACAAACAGATCAGACTTATCATCTGATTATTTAATTCTAAAGATTAAAGAACGATCAATACCATTTGCTCGATTAAACACTGAAGATTATGGTATTGATTATAAGATTGATATCAACCTTAGCAAAACATCAAACAGGTTTGTAATTAAATATAAGGACGGAATTACGATAGAGGATGAGGAAATATCGGCTGTATATTTTCATCATCCTAGTCCACCAATAGTTGAGGATGTTGTAACCAAAATTGATCAGGAATTTGCTGCAAGAGAAGCTCTTGAAGTGCTTCGGTCCATCTGGAGGATGATTCCAGAAAAAAAATGGCTGAACCATCCGAAGTACTTATGGCGTGCAGTTAATAAAGTTGAGCAATTATTAGAAGCTGTTAATATTGGTTTTCATATTCCTAATACGCTTATTACTTCTGACAAGGATTCAGTTTCTTCATTTATCGAAAGTACCAACAATCACATTATTGCTAAAGCTGTTAAGCATGGATTTGTATATCGAGAGAAGGAAATCTGGGTAGCTTCGACACATCGTCTTTCCTCGTCATATCTACAAGGCTATGAAACGTATGCTGAAATTCCTATCTCATATCAACATGAAATTGATAAAGCCTATGATATTAGAGTTGTGGTTGTTGGACATCAGGTTTTCGCGACGGCCATCCATTCACAAGTGCACGAAGAAACTGAAGTTGACTGGCGCTTAGGTGATATGCTTGACATTGACCTCAACCATGAAAAAATAAAACTTCCTGGAGGTATTGAAAATAAATGCCGTGACCTAGTAAAACTATTTTCACTTCGGTATTCCTCGATGGATATGGTTTATAGTAAAGATGGAGAGTATTTCTTCCTTGAGCTTAACCCGAATGGCCAATGGGCTTGGATTGAACAAGAGGTAGGATACCCAATAAGAGAATCAATCATAGATACTTTAACCAAAGCAGGTGATGATGAATTTTAAAGAAATTAGAAGTAAAATCACTTCCGATAATCAGAGCATTCTCAATCGTTCGATTTCGTTTGTCGATGATAGATTAAATCTATTAAGAGAAAGAACAAAACTTGCTGAAGCGAGGGCAACAACTATGATGGTTGTTGGGGGTATTCTTGCAGGCTTCTTGGTTCATTTTGGTAATACAATAGACAAACTTGAGATAGCTGATTCGATACTTGTGATAGCTTTATTCTTAGCTGCCATATTACTCAATATCAAAACGATTTATTATTCGATTAGGACCCTCTGGGTGGTTCAGGTGTATGAATTAAATGCTGATCTGGTATTTGATCTGCAAGAAAAATCAGAACAGGATGCTCTTAAAGAAGAACTGACAGGAAAGATATGGGAGTACTGGATGATGATTCATATTCCAACCAAAAAACTTTTCTGGCTCAATCGTTCACAGCGGAATGCCGTGGCAGCAATTATAACATACTCAATGTTGGGGATGATTCTTTTCTTGAAAACGAAAGTGGACATTTCATTCAGTCAAACTATATCAACCATTGCAGCTTCTGCCTTGGGGCTATTAATAATATTCATTGATAAAGCGATGGAACGATATGGAAAATTATGGAACACTTAGATAAGATCTGATAATTACGCAACTCATGTGCAATACATGTGACACTAAGGAGTAACATGAAAATTAGAAAAATAGAAGTATCAAACTATAAATCTTTGAAGGACATCATAATAACCCCATCGGATTTGTTTGCTTTAGTTGGTAGAAATAATAGTGGTAAATCAAACGTCATTAGCGCATTAAAATTGTTCTTTGATGGTACAGTAAAAGGCATGTCTGAAGAAACATTTTATAATAAAGATCAATCTAAGCCAATAAAAATCATAATCACGTTTGAACAACTTTCAGCATGGGAAAAAACTGAATTTGGAAGCTGGCTAAATGGGAATCAGTTAATTGTTGGTCGTGAATTCAGTGCAAATGGAAATGGTGGTTATAGTGTTAGCAGCATCTCGATAAAGAGTGTGCCTGATGTAGAGTGGCTTAATGAGGGTATGGTTAGTGGTGATAAAATCAAAGATTGGTGGAATGATAAAGCGAATCTGAAGATTAACGGAAAAGATTTCGGTGCAACACTTGGTGGAACGAGACCAAATGTGGGGGAATGGAAAACTTGTAAGTCGTAAAAGTAATTCGTACAAGATCGCTTAAAAAATAAGAGACACTTTCCGGTCAT
>JABMOT010000185.1 GCA_013202385.1 Fidelibacterota bacterium | reverse complement strand
GGCTTTTAGAGGGCGACACAATTGAACTTCAAATTGATGGGCTTGGTCGTCTCTCGAATAGAATCGTAGCCTCTGGAAACCAGGAGTCTATTCTGGCAAAAAAGAAAACGGTTCACTGAGTATGAGTGATTCGACGATGATTCAAAACAAGAAGATAATCAAACAGAAGACAGAGGGCCCTCTACGTGACTGATAAAAGAAAATTTATCTCAATCGATCCCAATGAGGCTCCTTTAAAAGATGTACACAATCTATTGCTCGGTGGGGTTGCCCCGCGACCCATAGCCCTGGTCTCTACGATCTCAGAGGATGGCAGGAATAATCTGGCTCCCTTTTCCTTTTTTAATGCCTTCGGAGCGAACCCGCCCTATGTGGTTTTTTCACCCTCTTTAAGTGGCCGCGATGGCTCGGCAAAAGATACTCTGGTCAATATCCAGAAAATTCCAGAATGTGTCATTCAGGTTGTTCCGCATGAGTTGGTAGAGCAAATCAGTTTGGCATCGACAGCTTATGGACCCGAGGTAGATGAATTCATCAAATCGGGTTTTACTGCCATTGAATCAGATTCGGTGAGGCCAAAACGGGTATTAGAATCACCTTTTCATATGGAATGCCAAGTGGAGCAAATCATCCCCTTGGGCGGTAAGCCGGGCTCAGGGAATCTGGTTTTGTGCCGGGTTATCAAATTTCATATAGCCGAACATTTGCTTCAGGATGGGATCATTTATCCCGATTCAATCGATCTCGTGGGCAGGAATTCAGGCAACTTTTACACCCGTGCTTCCGGTGCCGCCATTTTCAGAGTAAACAAACCAGTTGGCATTGGTGTTGGAATTGATCAATTACCTGATCACATCAAAGCGTCAACAATCTTGAGCGCGAATAACCTGGGGCAACTTGGCAGTGTATTGCGTATCCCAGAATCTGGGGAAGTGGATGCTTACTTCGCCTCACTGAGAGCGACTGAAGGTTCAGGTCAAGAATCTGAATCCGAACAATATTGGCAGCTCTACTTAGACGGTGAAAAATTGATGGATACTGATGAACTTAAAGCAAAAGAGCTGATTGAGATATCTGCTGCTAAAGCTCTGGCTCTAAATGATATCCAATTCGCCCTGTTTGCGCTGCTCTCTATTGGGCTTTAGTGAATCATCCCGCTGAATTTCAATGCTGATGATCAATTGAGTGGGTTTCAATACTCGAGAATATAAGTTCAGGTGTTTCAGCCAAAAGTTTCTGATAAGCATCAATTGACACAGGGTGGGGGTTTGTTAGACAAATCGCAGCTGCTATTTTATCAGGTGCCACATACCACATTTTGAGATTCGCTACCTTGGTGGTGTTATCCTTTTCCAAAAGATTCCGGATTTGAAGTTCCAGTTTCCCACCAGCCGCCTTGTCAAGCAGGACATCGGCCGATGAACTGAGCAATCCCTGTGACCATTTAAGAATAACCAGGGCTCCAACGATCCCCATCATGGGATCCATAAATTGCCAGCCCAGGTATTTTCCCATTACCAGGGCGCTGATGGCCAGTACTGAGGTGAGAGCATCGGCCAGAACATGAAAATATGCCGAGCGCAGATTATGGTCACTATGTTCATGGCTGTGGGTATGATCCTTCAATGAGGAGCCCATCAACAGAATTGCTGAAACAACATTTACCGCAAGACCAATTACAGCAACAACAATGGCTTCGTTAAACCGAATATTCATGGGATTGAAAAACCGTTCTACCGATTCAGTAATCATGAACAAGGCTACAACTGCGAGGGCAACTGCGCTGGCAAAACCTCCCAGGGTGGTGACCTTTCCGGGGCCGAAGGAAAACCGTTTACTGCTCAAGTTTCGGCGAGCATATCGATAAGCAAAAATCGTGATCCCAAAGGCAGCAGCATGGGTTCCCATATGCCAGCCATCTGCTAGTAATGCCATGGAGCCAGTAGCTAAAGCAGCCGAGATCTCCACGATCATCATGATGAATGTCAGAACGAATACCCGCCAGGTTTTTGATTCATTGGCGAGGTTATTCTCAACTGTAGGTAGCGTTGCTTTGTGATGCTGAGGTGGAGAATAATGCATGGGAAATCTTTCTATACAGGTTGTTTTTGTTCGATTATTTCGTGGCTCTGATATATGCCAGTTGGCGGTTCACTGCTCCCTTTTCCAGATTGTTAAAGCCAGCGGATTCAATAAATGGAGCGAGTTTGTCCACATTGTTCTGCATTGATTTGTGACCTCCATGAATCTGAATCATAAGATCGGAGAAACGTCTGAATATGCTGTCTGCTCCTGTTGATTGCATGTCGACAATATAGAGAGAACCACCTGGTTTGAGGACGCGATACATTTCCTCCAAACCTTTGTTTTTTAGATCATCGGGTAAATGATGCATCACCAGGCTGTTCATGACCACATCGAAATGATTCTCTGGAAAACTGATCTTCTCAATCAAGTCTACTTGAAAAATTACTGCCACTGCACTTCGCTGAATTTTGTTCAGGGCGATACTAATCATTTTTGCTGAGGCATCCGTGCCAAACATTTCCCCCTTCAGCCCCACTATAGATTTTGCAGCAATAGCAATATCTCCTGTACCACAACCCACATCTAAAACCCGATCCCCGAGTTTGAGAGGAGCATATTTGAGCATACTATTTCGCATGGAGGTGACTTTTCCAAAAGAAAACAACCAGACCAGTGAGT
>JABMOT010000184.1 GCA_013202385.1 Fidelibacterota bacterium | reverse complement strand
CCTCAGGTTCTGAGACAGCCTCTTTTAAGTCATTTGATTGATCTTATGCTAGTTAAGCTTTTTTAATCAGCCAGTTATTTTTGCGTAGCGAGCCATCAGAACTTCATCTGACTCCTCAACGCCCATAGGAATACAATCTACAGGACAAACCTCAACACACTGTGATTCGTCAAAATGACCTTTACACTCAGTACAGAGCTCCGGATCGATCTCGTAATACTCGTCGCCTTCAGAGATTGCGTCGTTTGGACATTCTGGTTCACAAGCACCGCAGTTGATACATTCATCTGTAATAGTTAGAGACATGAAACCTCCTGTGATTTTCCATCTCAAATTATGAAGTCACCTCACCGTAAAAACAGGAAGTAACAAGTAAGATTTTACACCCATGTATCATCAAACACGGGTTCTAAATAAAACCTTGAACATCAAGTCAATGAACGTGCAAATATGACCGATGCTTTAAGAAATCCCAAACATTATTTGAGAGCATTTTCCTTATTCACTGCAATTCTTTAATATTTATTCCCAATGCAATTCAGCGCTATTATTTTGTGCCATCCAAAGGTAGTTTTTACTCAGATAATCAACGCCTGTAGAAATGAGTATTAGATGAAAATTGCTTATCTTGATGGAAAAAGATTGTACCGTGTCCTCTATGCTGGAATTCAAAGTCTTCTCGATGAACAGGAATACCTAAACAAAATTAATGTTTTCCCAGTTCCCGACGGTGACACAGGCATAAATATGGCTTTTACGCTTATGGGTATCGTTGAACACATCCAACATCATAGCAGGCTCGCTTTAAATGAATTGAGCCAACTGGTTGCAGATGCGGCCTTGGACAATGCTCGAGGAAATTCTGGTGTCATTATGGCTCAATTTTTCCAAGGCCTAAGCCAGGGGCTGGCACCTTTTTCGGAAGTAAATACGAGTCAGTTCGCCGTTGCTACAAATAGCGCTGTTGATGAAGCTTACACAGCCCTGATGAATCCGATTGAAGGTACCATTCTTTCCGTCCTGCGAAGCTGGAGTGATAGTTTTATGGAAGCCTCCAAGACCAGCCCCGATTTTCAAAAGGTCTGGAAAATATCACTTGATGCGGCTCAAGCCGCCTTAGATCGTACACCTGAACAACTCAAAGTATTGAAGGACGCGGGAGTGGTGGATGCTGCAGGCCGTGGGTTCCTTTGCATACTTGAAGGTGTGATGGCCTTCATGGATACGGGTGATATCAGACAGCTTCCGAAGATTGATAGTGGGTTTTCCAGTACATCGCTTGAGATGGAGAACCTCTCAGTCAGTAACCTGGCATTTCCATTTTGCACCGAATGTATTGTGGTGGCAGAGGATATTTCCAGGATAGCCCTCAGCAAAGCCCTGAGTCCTCTCGGTGATAGCATTGTTATCGCTGGTTCAAAACATCGGGCAAAAATCCATATTCATACAGATGATCCTGGTAGATTATTTGAAATCGCCAGACAATACGGCCAGGTTCAGCAGGAAAAAGTCGATGACATGCGGGAGCAGAACAAAAGCCTTCGGTCCCAACAGGAGATTGCCCTGGTTGTAGATTCAACCTGTGATCTTCCTTCAGAAATTATGGAGCAACACCACATTCATGTCGTGCCCGTTCGTCTAAATTTTGGAAAAGAACAATACATCGATCGCGTCACCATTACCAACGAGGAGTTCTATGCCAAACTTCGTGGTTCAAGCATACATCCCCAGACATCTCAACCGCCTCCGGCTGACTTCAAGCGCATGTATCAGTTTTTGTCATCCCATTATAAATCTATTCTGGCCCTTCATCTTCCTCAGGTTTTGAGCGGCACTTATCAAAACTCATCCGCAGCATTGGAGAAAGTCATATTTCAAGGGCAGCAAGTTATTCTCGATACCTTTTCTGTATCGGCCGGGAGTGGAATTATCGCATTGGAAGTGGTGGAGGCCATCGAAGCCGGAAAAGCATTTGAGGAAGTAATCGAAATTGCGAAGCATGCGATTCAAAACACTCAAATCTTTATCGCCCTGAAAACGCTTGATGCTGTTCAGCGTGGTGGTCGATTAAGTCTGAGAAAAAGACGCTTGATTGATTTGCTTCACCTTAACATTGTGCTCAGCATCAATAAGGATGGATTTCTAAAACCATGCGGCGCCACATTTGGTCGCAAGCAGCTCTTCTCGAAATTTGAAAAGTTTGTACTCAGGAAGGTTAAGAATCGCTCCATTAAACGCATCGGTATCATGCATGGAGTCAATCCAGAAACTGCTGAACAATTACGAAAAACGTTCAGCTCATTGTTTCCTGAAGCGTCGATTCTGGTGGCTGATTTATGCCCCGCTTTGGGTGTACATGGTGGTGTGGGAGCCGTTGGGATTGCGTTGCAATACGACTCACAATAATACACATTGTTGGCATTCATCTGAGGGGGAATCATTTAATATTTTACTTCAATTAAATAGGGGATTTGAATATGATTGAATTAATCTTTTTAATATTGGCTGCATATGTCGTTGGATCAACGCCCACCAGCATCATTGTATCAAAAGTCAAGTACAAGACCGACATACGTGAACATGGGTCCGGTAATGCTGGAGCCACGAATATTTTTCGAACTTTTGGTTGGAAACCGGCTCTAGTTGTGACCCTGGTGGATATTTTCAAAGGTTGGATGCCTGCGTACATCGCGGGTAACATCCATTCTGAAACAATTCTCTTTGGATCCAATCCTGACGCCCTGATGATCCTGGCCGGTTTCGCTGCAGTATTGGGACACACATATACTGTTTTCGCAGGCTTCAAAGGTGGCAAGGGTGTTGGAACGGCAGCAGGAATGCTTATTGCGCTCTTCCCCATCGCTTTGCCAATTTGTCTACTGGTATTCGCCCTCACACTTATGATAACGGGAATGGTGTCACTGGGGAGCATGCTGGCCGCTACCGCATTACCCATTACCCTTTTTATTATGGAAGGTTTTAATCCAGCCTCTCAGATTTCTCTGACCTTACGAATATTTTCTCTGCTCATTCCGGTGTTTATTATCTTCACACATCGGTCCAACATTAAACGGATGATGGATGGGACGGAGAACCGTTTTGAGAATGCGCGAATTTTTAAGAAAAGGTTTAAGGGGAAACAGGAGTAACTGGTAACCCCATCATTTTTTGTGAACGTCGCTGATCCTACTAAAACCAGCTCCGCGGTTAAATCGTGTCGTGCTATTTCCCCCAGAAGGCGTTCATCTTCTTTTTCACAGCCTCAATCTTTTTAATATCCTCACGTGCCTGGCTAGCGAAATAGCCATCTGGTTCAATTTTCAAGGCCGCGTAATACTCTTCTAGTGCTGCGTCATAATCAGCACGGTCATTTTTGTATCTGGCCTGACCCATAAGGAAGTAGGGTAAACCTGAGGAGGGATTGTAATTAGCTGCTTCGCTATAATCAACGATAGCGTCCCAAAGACCCTTATGGGCACCGCGGTCATATTTTTTCTTTCCTTCCAAAATCAGGGTACAGAACTTATCAGGCTTGGAATCAGGAGCAAAATGATTGATCATCTCAGCTGCCTTACCCGTCTCGACCCAATTGTTCTGCCCCATTGTCATGAGGGCCCGCTCGTACCAGAGCTCGGTTGCCAATGCTGCCAGGGAATCAGCGGCAAATCCGGCTCGGATGGCTTCGTTGAAGTATTTTTCAGCCGTCGTCCGCCTGCCAGACCTGAAGGCACTCTCATAGGCAAGTCGATAAACTTTCGCATTGGCTTTTCCAGACTTAATTATGGTCTCGTAGTGGGCAAGCGCTCCCTTGAAATCACCTGAGGAGGACAAGCTTAATCCAGGTTTCACATCTGGACCCAAAAGACCAGCACAACCTGACAAGATCATACTTACAACCAGTGTAACCAAAAGGATCTGTTTGAGTTGAATAATTGCCATGTTTACCTCGTTTCAGTCTGCAAACAAAAGCGAGGCATTTAATCCTCGCTTTAAAATAGTTCTAGCTATGGAAGGCCGAATTAATACCAGGTAAGACGCCCCATAAACGCAGAGACATCCATATCTTCCGAATATAACTTCAGCACATCACTCGCATCCGCAGTGGCCGCAATTGAGACTTCTTCCTTGTATTGGACTTTTATCACAACGCTGACGCGATCGATGGGTGTCTTGGTCTTTTGAATGGCTGCACCACTTGCCGCAAAGGCAACCAGCAAGGCTTCATCAAAACGATTTCGACCTGCATTCAAAATAACCAGGAGCTGAAGTACATTGTGACCATCTTCAGTGTATGTTTTAATTTGAAAATTGGAATAATCAACTTCGTAGCGATAGTTCATAAATATTTTTTGCGCTTCTTTGAACATCGCTGAGCTGGATTGACCCAAGCCTAGCGAGGTAAGAAGTTGTAGACTTAGCATGATTAATATCAGTTTTTTGAGATTCACGGTGTTCCTCCACTCAAACATTCTTTTTAGATTCGCCAATATACGTTTTGCTTGACTCGAATCAAGCGATATGGGATAGTATGCACATGGAATTCTTTAAATCTCAAATAATATGTTTACCCTGCACAATGACAGTTGACACTTGATTAATACCATAGAAATATGGCAACTGGCGGTAATTGTCTGCATCCCATACAACCAGGTCTGCCTGAAATCCGGAAGCAAGGCATCCTCTTGTCTCTGCTATCCCCAGGGATTTTGCCGCACCAACAGTGGCTGCTTGTAAAGCTTCTAAGGGCGTCAGCTTGAGATATATGACAGCCAGGGTCATTATGAAGGGCATGGACAAACTCATATTGCTTCCAGGATTAAAATCTGTAGCCAGAGCTACTGTTACACCTGCATCAATCATTTTACGAGCAGGCGCCCAGGACTTGCTTCCCAGAAAAAATGTGGTTCCTGGAAGCAGGGTGGCAACCGTATCCGATGCAGCTAAAGCCTGAATCCCCTTATCGGTAATGGCCATGAGATGATCAGCAGAAAGTGCACCCATTTTTGCGGCTAATTCGGCACCCCCACTGGAAACAAATTCATCTGCATGAAATCTTAGCTTTAGCCCATTTGATTTTGCTGATTCAAGAATTTTTTCAGTTTCTCCTGCCGAAAACACTCCTTCCTCACAGAACACATCACAAAAATCCGCCAGTTTTAACTCTGAAACCAAAGGTATCATTTCATTGATGAGTAAATTGATATATGTTTCTCGATCCTGACGATATTCATCAGGAACTTCGTGAGCCCCCAGAAAAGTAGAAAAAGTTTGAATCTCTGACTGTAGGGAGGCTGAACGGATAGCTCTCAATGATTTAAGCTCTGACTCAGTGGATAATCCGTAACCACTTTTGCATTCGACGGTTGTTGTACCGTGAGCCAGCATTTGGTTCAGTCTATTCCTAATCAGAGCTGAGAGATCCAGTTCCGTGATTTCGCGAAGCTGGCGAACAGAGTTCCTTATCCCACCACCAGAAGCTGCGATCTCCTGATATGACTTTCCCTGGGATCTCAACTCAAATTCAATTTCGCGGGTGCTTGCAAAAGCGGGATGTGTATGTGGATCGATGAGGCCAGGAGTTAAAAGTCGGCCCCCGGCATCCAGAAAGTTTAAATCCTTGTAGTTTTGTGAACGATATTCGACAAGCAGATCATCTTCAATGATCCAGGTCCCGCCTTGCCTCACGTCCATTTGTCCCGTGATTGGATTCCAGGACACCCATTGTCCAAGGTTTGTGACCCCTTTGAGAGCTTTTATCATCAATCGAAATTCAAATTGAATTAACCGTTAATCATTGGCATTTTCACACCTCGTTCATTCGCAACCTCAATCGCGCGCTCATAACCAGCATCGGCATGTCTAACCACACCCATACCCGGGTCAGTTGTCAATACTCGTTGCAGTCTTTCATCCATTTCCAGGGATCCATCTGCCACAATTACCATTCCAGCATGAATGGCGTAACCCATACCAACACCGCCACCATGATGAACAGAGATCCAGCTTGCACCGCCTACCGCATTTACAAGTGCGTTAAGAATGGGCCAATCGGCAACAGCGTCAGAGCCATCCAGCATTGCTTCAGTCTCACGATTAGGAGAGGCCACAGATCCTGAATCAAGATGATCGCGACCAATAACCAGGGGAGCCGAAATTTCACCGCTACGAACCAGAGCATTCATCGCCAGACCGAGACGTGCTCTTTCACCATATCCCAACCAGCAGATACGGCTGGGAAGACCTTGAAATTTTATCTGATCGTGGGCCATATTTATCCAGCGAATCAGAGCTTCATCTTCTGGAAACATTTCTTTAACCAATTCATCAGTTCTATGGATGTCTTTTGGATCGCCTGATAAGGCTACCCAGCGGAAAGGACCTTTTCCTTCACAAAATAATGGACGAATATAGGCAGGCACAAAGCCTGGAAAATCGAAAGCATTAGCGACCCCGGCTTTTTGAGCCTGGGCGCGGATATTGTTGCCATAGTCGAAGACGATGGAGCCAGCCTTTTGGAATGCCAGCATGGCTTCAACATGTCTGGCCATGGATTTATAGCTCATATCAATATATTTTTCAGGGTCAGATACACGCAATTGATTAGCCTCTGCAAAACTGATTCCATGGGGATAATAACCACGCAGTTCATCATGGGCAGAGGTTTGATCTGTGACCACATCAGGTATAATGCCTCTGGAAATAAGCTCAGGCAGAACATCGGCTGCATTGCCTTCAAGGCCGATACTCAAAGAACTGCCACTCGCTTTAGCATCCTTGATCCAGACCAAGGCTTCTGAGAGTTCTCGTGTGGATCGATTTAGATAATTGGTTTCAAGTCGACGTTTAATCCTGGCGGGATCGATCTCAATGACGAGGGCAATTCCATTGTTCATCGTTATTGCCAGTGGTTGGGCTCCGCCCATCCCCCCAAGACCGCCGCTGACAACCAGTTTACCGCGAAGATCGCTTTGGTAGTGCTGTTTTGCAAGTGAGGCTAGCGTTTCGTAAGTGCCCTGAAGAATACCCTGTGAGCCAATGTATATCCAGCTACCGGCGGTCATTTGACCGTACATCATCAAACCCTTTTTATCCAACTCATTAAAGTGTTCCCAGGTGGCCCATTTGGGTACCAGCATGGAATTGCTAATCAGGACGCGTGGGGCTTGTGAATGGGTTTTAAAAACGGCTACCGGCTTCCCAGATTGAATCATGAGAGTCTCGTCATTTTCTAGCTGTTCCAGACTTTTCAGAATCGCGTCAAATGATTCCCAGTTACGGGCGGCCTTTCCATAGCCCCCATATACGATGAGCTCATCTGGATTTTCGGCAACATCAGGACTTAAATTGTGCTGAATCATTCGATAGGCGGCTTCTTGATGCCACCCTTTACAATGTAATTTGTTTCCCGTCGGCGGTGTGATAATACGCCCCATACTGCCTCCTATCTTTTAAAGCTGCGGTGAATCTGATCGAAATATCGAGGATCCTTTTCATATGTGTCATATGAGAAAATGATGAGATTTATAAAACCTGCATCCCGTGAATGTGCAATTTTAGAAGCAGAAGTAAAACTATTTTGATTGTAGGTTGCAATGCCCATGAAAATTTGATCATTATTGAGCTTTTCATTGTTCATCGAAGACAGGCTACGTTTAAAATCAATATCTGATGAAGCATAATTCATTGGGATTACAAAATCCATACTCCCGTTCTTTAGCCAGGTTGGCCAATCTTGGAAAAAGCGGGTTTTGGCAACCTCCGGATTTGGTTTGACCGCAGCGGATAATTTAACTGAGGGCTGAATACTTTGAATATTCTCGTGAATCGTAGAAATGAAATTTGTAAGCTCATCACGGCGGAACGCATTCCAGTACAGCCAATACTTCTCCTTGTCTGCGGGATTCAGTCTGTACCAATATGACCCCTTCCCGTTCCCCAGAGTGATGGGATCTACATTATACTGCATGAGAAATTTTTTGCGGCCAGACCGATTGTAGCCATAATCTCGATCCTGAAAGCGAATATAATCCAGGTGTATGCCATCCAATTGATAATTTTTAACCAACTCAGTGATAACGCTCAACAAATGATCATTCACATCATCATTGAGCGGTGAGAGATATATGCCTTCACGGCCATTTTTTCCATTTTGGTCAATGAATTCGAGATCATTTTTGCCACGTCCGTTAACCTCCACCCAATCAGGATGCTTATTAACAATATGGTTTGGATCCGCTGGTAGATTCCGGGCTGACCATGACAAATACATATTCACCCAGGCATGAACTTTAATTCCATGAGAATGAGCCAGGGTAATGATATCCTTTAGTGGGTCATAATCTCCTCGGGGGAGCAATGTGGATCGAGGCACGATCTGGCTATTGTAGTAGGCATCACCCCGTCCCCTGACCTGAATAAATAGATCGGTATATCCATTTTTAGCTGCAAAATCAACTACCCGCCGAACTTTTTGCGGTGATGTGATGGAATGTCGAACAACCCATATACCCTGTACCGGTTTGGCATCCAGGAAGGCAGGTAAAATCAGTAATATGAAAAAGGCAGGGATTATCCCTGCCTTTAAATATCTCAGAATCATCAAATTCTCAATAAAGATTCAAATGATCAGGATGTTTTGGTTTCAGTTTCTGAAGTGTCCGTCTCTTCAACAGGTGTCTCAGATACTTCTTCCTCTTCAACAACTTGAGTTTCTTCGACCACCACAGCCTCCTCAACAACTTCAGCCACTTCCTCAGTAGCTACTTCAGCAAATTCTGCTATTTCTTCAGCAGGTGCATCAATAACTTTTTCAGCGGTTACTGGAGTTTTTTTGGCTTTGGTTTTGGCAGTGACTTTTGCGACGCTACCTGAAGGGTCAAAATCAACTAATGACAGCAACGATACATGAGCGGCATCATTTTTACGCTGACCTAGTTTTATAATCCGAGTATAGCCACCTTCTCGATCAGCATATTGGGGAGCTATCTCATCAAAAAGTATTTTAACAACATCTTGATGAGGAATGATCTTTAATACCAATCTACGAGAATGCAGATCCCCACGTTTGGCCTTTGTGATCAAAGTTTCAGCAAGACGACGTGCTTCAAGGGCCTTGGGGTGGGTCGTCCGAATCTGTTTGTGCAGGAACAGGTTAGCCGCCATGTTAGCCCACATGGCCTTACGGTGGCTGGCTGTCCGGCCTAGTTTT
>JABMOT010000183.1 GCA_013202385.1 Fidelibacterota bacterium | reverse complement strand
GCCTTGAATCATTGGGATAACAAAGGAAATATGGCATACGATTTTGATCCTCGGTCGGCAAATACGCCGAATTCCAATGATGATCATTGTGCCACAAATGTGTCATTGGGTCAAAAATGAGTCGGAAATACATGTCCACTACTGGATATTATTGTAAGATAATGTTAGATACTGAAAGTTTTGATTCTATTGGAGATAGTCCTATCTATCTGTTATTATGATATTTAAGGTAGGTATATTTGATTGAATCCCTCCCTCTCCGCATTCCTTCCGTAGTATAATAAAATTCAAACCTAATCAACAATTAACCATGTAATCGGCTTTATGACTTGCAAGGAGTTTTTGTAAATACCAGGTGAGGATTTGAATCCTCACCTGGATTAAGAAAAAAAGGATTCGCTTTACATCATTATGTAATGAAATCGAGAGTGAACTTTTTAAATCGAACATTACCCTGGCTTGATATAACCCTTTTCCACCAAAAGTTCGGCTGTAAGGATAGCCCCACCAGCGGCGCCGCGAATTGTATTGTGGGAAAGCGCTACAAAACGGATGTGGAAAAATTTATCCTTTTCGAGACGTCCAATTGTGATAGCCATACCATTCCCATTGTCAACATCGAGTTTGACTTGGGGTCGGTCGTTTTCATTCCTGACGATAATAGCTGGGTGCGGGGCAAACGGTAGGTTTAAAGACTGGGGTTCTGCCTTAAACTCTGACCATATCCGGGTGATTTGCTCCAGCGTTGGAACCCGATCTGCAAAATTTAAATAGACCAGGGCAGTGTGACCATCAATAACGGGCACGCGTGTACACAGTGCAGACATTATAATTGAAGTATCTGGAACGATTTCTGAATTCACCAGACGCCCTAAAATCTTTGTCGGTTCTTTTTCAGTCTTCTCTTCCTCGCCTGGGATCATGGGACTCACCGTGGCCTGCATTTCAGGTGAGGTGAGACCCCGATATCCTGCTCCTGATAAAGCTTGGAGCGTATTCACTAAAATCTCCTTAACAGGGTATCCTGCTTCTCTCAAAGCATGAATCGCCACGAGATAGGATTGAACGGAACAATTTGGTTTTACAGCAACAAACCCGCTAGCTGGAAGCGCTCTTTTGCGCTGCTGTATTTTCAGAATCTCTAAATGAGCAGCGTTAATTTCTGGGACAACCATGGGCACGTCCCTCGTCCAGCGATTTGCTGAACTATTACTAATTACAGGATAACCTTTCTTGGCGTATGCAAATTCGAATTCCCTGGTCGCCTCTTTATCCTGCAGCTCAGTAGCAGAGAAAAAAAGTTGGATCTCTTCCGGGATATTCTCATAGTCCAAAACATCTCGAACCACCACGTTTTTTAAGATCTCCGGGATTCCTGAATCCATTAGCCATTTACCTGAAGTCGCTTCCTCGTAGCGCTTCCCTGCTGAGCGAAAGCTTGCTGCCATATCTTTAATTTCAAACCAGGGATGATTGGCCAAGAGTCTCACATAATTTTGTCCCACAACACCTGTAGCGCCCAAGACCCCGACTGCAATTTTTTTTCTCATGCTGTTTTCCTTTCAAACAGTCTTTTGTGTAAAGCTCTTATTGCAGTTTGAACATCCTGGTCTCTGACAATAAAAGAGATATTTCGTCTGCTTGATCCTTGGGCAATGGCCTCAACGTTGATCATTGCTTTGCCCAACTCTTCAAAAATAATACCTGCTATCCCAGGCGTTGTCTGCATTCCTTCTCCGACAACAGCAACCAACGAAAGATCGCTTTCGACTCTGATTTTGTCGATATACTTTAAGCTCAATTCATTTTCAAATTCTGCCTCAATTGCTGCAAGAGCCAGTTCAATTTCAGACGGATTTAAAGCAAAGCAGGTGGAATGTTCGCTAAATGCCTGTGAAACCAGCATCACACTAATCCCTTTTTCTGCGAGACATGTAAACAGACGAGCATTAATTCCTTTAACGCCGACCATTCCGGCACCCTGCAGGCGTATCAATGAAACGTGCGAAACAGAAGATAATCCTACGGTAATAGCACCATTCAGAACCCGATCCTGACCTATTCGAGAACCTGGAGCGCTTGGATTAAAGGTGTTCTTAATAACAATGGGAATTTGTTTGTACAAAGCTGGAATCATGGTCGGAGGAAAAATGACCTTCGCACCAGCATGAGCCAGCTCCATTGCTTCCTCATATGTGAGCTGTGGAATTGAGATCGCATCGTCAACCAGACCAGGATTTGCAGTTAAGATGCCATCCACATCCGTCCATATTTGTATTTCACTCACATTCAAAGCTGCACCAAAAATGCTGGCTGTATAATCTGATCCGCTACGACCCAGTGTTGACGTAGTGCCGTATTCAGTCGAACCCAGGAAACCTGTAATTACCTGTAACTTTTCTCTATTCATCATATACACCCGAATACGATCATAGGATTTCTGATAATAGACATAGGCATTACCATAATTGGTATCAGTGAGAATCACCTCCCGGGCGTCCAAAGTTTCAGCCTCCTTTCCTGTTTTATTCAGATAGGCTGTAATTATTCGAGCCGAAAGACGTTCGCCAAAACTGAGGAGCTCATCGTTCCACATCGCAAAATCATCTGTTGCTCCAGGACACTGGTTTATTGTTTCGCTAAGAAGCGTTGATAGGTTGCCAAAGGACCGAACCAATTCAAAATCTGAATCTAAACCAAGGCGTAGTATGACATCTTCATGGATATCAATCAGTTCGCCCAACTTGTCTTCGGTACTCCCGCCCTTCATGGCGTCCTTGCCAATTCCGGTAAGCTTGTCAGTCACTCCCGCCATGGCTGAAACCACCACATATACTTCAGCACCTGATTGGAGCGTCTGCTTGATAATTGAGGCAACTTGCATGATGCTGTCTGCATCAGCCAGGGAGCTTCCACCAAATTTTAGAATCTTTTTCAATCTTCAACTCTCTTTTTAAGCTTCTTCATTTCTGGCCAAATATGCCCTTGTGCATCCAAGCGACAAAGCATAATATCGACATCACTAATTATCAGGAAACAGCCCCATATTTTAGATCAAAAAAAAGGCAACCCTTGTGGATTGCCTTTTTCAATCTTAACAAACAGCTTAAATGGCTAGATTTGAAATTGAGATATGCTGCTTAATCAACTCCGCCAAAAGCGCCATCTTCTGATCATCATCCTTAGAAAGGAGTGAGACCAGATTATCGACTTTTTTTGCAGCCTGAAACGTGTCTTGAGCCACCAGGAGGAGTGGAATATGCGCGGCTGATGCTCTGGCGATTATGTTGGATGGAGGCAAGATATTATTCGTCAGGATGATTCCAGCTGCTTGCGTATCCAGTGCGGCCAGGATCATATCACTTCGGTCTCCACTGGTGATCACCAGCTTGGAAGTTTTATTAAACCGCTGCATTCGAAGCACAGCGTCTGCAGACATGGCACCTACGAACACATCTTTGACAGTATTGTCCAAGCCTTTTTCTCCAGCTAATACTTTGGCAAAGAACAAATCAGCGAGGAACCGCATTGAGGGTTGTGTCAAGACTTCAGCGTAGGGAATTACACCCAGTAGAGGGAGTTGAAGCGCATCAAAATGTTCTTTATAAACAGTCTCGAAATCTTCTACATCGTGGACTTTATTTACAATGACTCCAGCTAATTTAATGCCACTCAAATCCATGGTTTTCTTTAGCGAATAGGCATCATCGCAGATTTGATCATTAGACCCGCTGAGAATGACCAACAACTCACCGTCAAGATATTTGCAAAGCGATAATGCATCAAGGTGGACTGAAAGCCCGTGACTGATTTCCATACCACTCTCCACGAGCATGATGTCTTTCCCTTTAGAGTTCAACTCAGCTATCTCACGGACTTTTTCCCGCGTGGTCTTTGCATTATACATAAATCGCAGTTTGGAATGATCAAAGCCGATGCTCATCGCTTCAGGTGACTCTTCTGCCTTCATGGCGGTTGTACATGCAGCGGCGTCAAAATCCCACAACCGCTTCTTGCGATACAAAAGCCGATCCCCAAAGGGTTTCAAATAACCCATCTTCGCAGTAGAATTTTTGGCTAACCCCACAATCACGCTGGTTTTACCGGCGTCCTTTCGGAGTGAAGTAACTATTATATTTTTCATGATGTAGAATCCTTTTTATCGTCAGATAATAATACGCGTATATCAACCGCCCGAGCACCTTTTCCCTGCTCGTAGACTACCATGGGATTTATCTCAATATCTGTAATTCTGGGTACATTACTGATCAGCGACGCAACTTTCACCATGGCAGAAATAATGCTTTCGATATCCTTGCGAGCTTCTCCCCTAACGCCCAGAAGTAATGGATATGATCGAATTTCTTTGATCATGGAACGAATATCCCGGTCACTCAGGGGAACAGCTCGAAAAGCGACGTCCTTCATAACTTCGACATAGATTCCACCAAGACCAAACATCAAGGTCGTACCAAAATTAGCATCTCTGCGAGCCCCCAGGATGACTTCCGTTCCAGCCGTCAACTGCTCAACAACTTCAATGCCATCAATAGTGGCGTTTGGCACATTGGCTTTGCAGGAGTGGATGATTGTTTGATATCCATCGATGACTTCGCCCTGATTTTCAAGATCCAAAAGGACACCCCCGGCGTCACTTTTATGGAGAATATCTCTTGAAACAACTTTCATAACCACGGGATAGCCGATTTCGTCTGCCAGGGCAACTGCTGCGCCCACAGATTGCACAACGGCGCCCCTGGGACCAGGAAGTTGGGCTGCTTGCAACAAGCCTTGTCCCTCTTCTGCTAAAAGAAAACTCCGATCGTCAGCCAGGGCACTATCAATTAGCTTATTAATGGCTGCGGTATCAATATCAGCACTTACGTACTCAACTACCTCTGCTGACTGTACACGTCGAATGAATTGAATGGCACCCATACAGGAAACGCCATCGTAAACATCCCGATATACCGGGACATTTTTCTTGTGAAGAACGGCGATCGCTTCTTCAGTACGCTCGCCACCAAAGACAGAAAAGGTGATGGGTTTGCCTTTCTCGCTAAACTGACCGTACATTTCATCGATCATCTCGGTTAGTTCCTGAGAATTCATCATAGCTGTTTCACAATAGAGCGCCATAACGGCATGAATGGAATCATCTACAAGGGCTTCTTTTAACGCTTTTACATAATCGGCTTTAGAAGCTTCACCGGTAATATCAACAGGATTCTTGGTAGACCCGAATCCGTGGGCTACACTCTCAAATGTTTCCTTCAATTTCTCCTGATCATCATATAGCTTGATATCGTACTTCTCACAGGCATCGGTCGCCATAACTCCTACACCACCGCCATTGGTAATGATGATGCCATTGGGACCCTTTGGTATTGCTGTATGTGAAAGAAATTTGCTCCACTCTAAGGCTTCTTGAATGCTCTCAGCCCGTAATACGCCACACTGCTTCATGATGGCATCAAAAACCTGGTCAGATCCTGCCAGGGAGCCTGTATGGCTTGCAGCAGCGACAGCCCCACGCTTCGACCGCCCCGATTTAATCACGATAACCGGTTTAACTCGGGTTGCTTCTTTGAGGATTTTCACCAGACGTTCGCCCTCTTGAATCCCTTCGACATACATGAGGATGATTTTGGTTTCTTCCTGCTCAATCAGATATTCAAGCAGGTCAGCTTCATTGATATCTGTCTTGTTCCCCACGGATATAATGGACGAGAGTCCAATGTTCTGCACGGCAGTTTTGCCAATCATGGCAATCCCAAGCGCTCCACTTTGGGTGATGATTGCAACATTCCCTGACCGAACATCCTTTGGACCAAAGGTGGCATTCAGGGATACCTTTGCTGAGTAATGACCAAATATATTGGGACCCAATATGCGCATATTGTGGGCACGGGCATAGTGCACAACCCGTTGCTCTTCTTCCAGGTTACCGATCTCAGAAAAGCCGGAAGAAATGATAGCCAGCATTTTGACATTCTTTTTGGCACAACTTACAACGGCATCAAATACAAAGCGTGCTGGGATAGCAATCACCGCCACATCCACTTCACCCTCAATATCTTCAATTCTTGTCAGAATGTCGTATCCCAATGCTGTACCGCCCTTGGGGTTGATCGGATAAATTTTTCCTGTATAGCCCCCGAAAATCATGTTTTCTAATATCTTATAGCCAATCTTGCCAGGCTCCTGGCTAACGCCAATGACTGCTATTGATTCAGGTTCAAACAAATACTTTATATCGGGTTTATTCACTATTACTTACTCTCCAGAAACGTCATTTTCATTTCGTATAATCCATCTGAAATATGTTTTTGCACATCAAAGCCCATACTCTCAAACAAGCCCATCATGCGTGCATTGCTAATTAATACATCTGCTGTGAATCCAAGTAGACCCTGCTTTTTCGCCAGGAGCGTTAAATACTTCAGGAGCTCCCTGCCAATCCCTAATTCTTGATGATCATCTCGAATGACAAAAGCCACATCGGCTGTATGGGTCGATCCAATAATTGCGTACTGACCCAGGCCAACTAATTTTTCAACAGCCCCTTTTTGAGTGAAAGCCAGCAAAATTATTTCGCTGGTATAATCAATAACCACAAACTCTTGAAGCCGTTCATGGGGCATATCTTTTCGCTCTGACAAAAAGCGACGTTGGAGACTCGCATCTGAGAGCGAATAGAAAAAGTCTTTTAAGATGGGTTCATCGCTGATTTTGACTGGTCTGATGAATACTTCCACACCACTTGAGGTTGTTCGGTAGGTCTCGACCTTCTCAGGATATTCTCCAGCTTTTCCGGCTATGAACGCCTGATCCTGATAAATTAGATTTCGTTTTTTTGCTTTCCGAATAAGCTCAGCCCGAAACTTGGGATGTGCGATACTGATTAGCTCCATTGCGCGCTCGCGAATATTTTTACCGTGTAGATAGGCAATTCCATACTCGGTTACCACGTAATGGATATCGCCACGATTAAGTGTAACACCAGCCCCGGCTTTCAAAAATGGGACTATTCGAGAAACCTTTCCATCGTGGGCTGTGGATGGAATTGTCAGTATCGTTTTTCCCTTTTTTGCAAGGATAGCTCCTCGCATAAAATCAGCTTGACCACCAATACCGCTATAAAAGACCTTCCCAAGGGATTCAGCCGTGGCCTGACCGGTTAAATCAATTTCAAGCGCAGAATTAATGGCGGTCATGTTCTCGTGTAAAGCAATCACTCTGGGATCGTTTGTATAGTCCACTGTTTTGAATTCTATGAATGGATTATCATGCAGATATTCATAAGTAGATGCTGAGCCCATACTAAAGGTGGCGATGGTTTTACCACGATTTATAGATTTCTTGGAGTTGTCAATGACCCCAGCCTGCATGAGTGCAACCAGACCATCTCCAAGTAATTCAGTATGAACTCCCAGATGTTTCTTGTCCTTTAGATTGGCAAGAATGGCATTGGGCAAACAACCATATCCAACCTGGATTGTATTTCCATCCTCAATCAGTGTTGCAACATATTCACCGATCCGATGGGCGACATCATTATCCAGATCATCATGATATTCCAGAAGTGGTTCTTCGTGACGGATTACATAGTCAACATCAGAAATATGGATGAATCCATCACCGTGAACTCTGGGCATACGGGGGTTCACCTGTACAATTATGGTCTGTGCCTGTTCTGTGGCCGCTTTGACTATATCAACACTGACCCCCAGACTCATATATCCGTGTGGATCAGGACAAGAAGCCTGGATTAGAGCCACATCCACAGGTACCAGACCGCGATTAAATAGACGCGGAATTTCTGATAAAAAGATAGGCGTATAATCAGCTAAACCGCTATTGACAGCACTACGTGTACTATTTCCGATAAAAAAGGAATTATGCCTGAAATTATGCTTGAACTTTTCCTGAGCGTAGGGAGCAAGGCCGAGAGACCATACTTGAAGAACTTCAGCATCAAAAACAGCTTTGGGGTCGGATTCGATATATTCGACCAGCGATTTTAAGAGGAATTGGGGTTCGCCACAGGCAGTATGAACAAATATCCGGTCGCCTCGGTGGATAGATTTTAGCGCCTTCTTGACTGAAACAAATTTTTCTGAGTAGCTCTCTTTTAAAGTATTGAGTGCTTCTTGCTCGTTCCTATCAATGTTCATCCAGCGCGCTCACTTCCTTGCGTTTATTCTCTTAAAAGAGAAGTGCAAATAAAGTGCCTCAGGCATCCAATAACTATAGATTATTCTGTAAATAGATTAAAAAGACAAAAAAAACAGCTGAATCTTTATTTCAGCCTTTCAAGAATGTCAGGGATGGCTTCCTCAGCGCGATGGTAACCTTCCTGAATTGCGCGCTCAGCATCATCAAAATCGAAGAACTTCATATCGCCCAATCGCGGTTGGATAAGAACATCTGGCACATGGGCAATACGATTCATCAACTCGATTTTGTGTTGCATAATGTTAATCGAAGATCCGAGTACCTCAAAAATGTGCGGAGAACTTTCGCTTGTGCTAAACCATTGATCTATCCGAGTACTTACTGATTTTCCAGTGGACCCATAGCGCTCAACCCAAGTCTTGACCACTTCCAACCTGGTATTCTCAATCTGTTTGGAATTGTGTTCCCAGACGGCATCACGGGAGGATTTGACATCTCTGGATATGCGTTCAGAATTTAGATCGACGGCGATAATTATATCAGCACCCATATTGCGACAAACGTCGACGGGTAAAGGGTTAACAACACCCCCATCCACCAGCCAACGATGATTAATCTGTTTGGGGGTCAGCACACCTGGGACTGCCATGCTCGCTCTGAGCGCCTCAGTGATACTCCCTTTGGTAAAGACCACTTGTTCCGCATTATACATATCAGTTGCTACCATGGCCAGGGGGATGGGCAAATCCTCGAAATTTGTGATATTGGTGTATAGCTTAATGAGATCAGCTACCTTTTTACCCTCTATAAAACCAGATCTAGGGAAGGCAAGATCCAAAAAGGACAATACGCGCCTCCAATCCATTTCCAGGGCAAAGGATTTCACCTTCTGTAATCCTCCGCCGGCATAGGCGGCGCCAATAAACGAGCCGGCACTGGCTCCGGCAATCATGGATATTTTAATCCCATTAGCTTCCAGGGCTTCGATGACTCCAATGTGGGCCCAGCCGCGTGAAGCTCCACTTCCGAGAACAAGACCTACTTTTTTATCACTTATAGGCATCTTCTTCACCCAGGCTTTCTTTGAGCAGTTGATCAAGGGTACCTTTTTTTGACCTTACTTCCACTTCAATCGCCGTATCGAGGTAAACAATATTCAAAACTTCAGCCCTCTGATGCAGAGAAGCTATAAGCTTCTGTTGAGAATGATTCAGGGTTAGGGTTTGCACCACATAATCATTTTGAAGGTATTCGATGATACGTTGCTCCAGCTGGTCGATGTTGATCTGGCCTAAGGCTGAGACGGGGATGGCCTCAGAGTTGCCTTTTAGAGCGCCTGAGAGGGTGTCCTGATCTGTAATCAGATCCATTTTGTTGAGGATTGTAAGCTTCTGGTGTTCGCTAATCCCTAAATCCATAAGCACTTCATTTACGGTTCTTAAATGTTTTTCGTGCTGGGGGTCACTAACATCTATGACAATGAGGATGAGATCTGCCAGTCTAACTTCTTGGAGCGTACTTTTAAAGGAGGCAACAAGATGATGTGGTAGCTTATGTATAAACCCTACTGTATCGCTAAGTAAGATTTCATGATCCAGAATAGTTACATTTCGAACCGTCGTATCAAGCGTCGCGAATAGTTTATTCTCAACGAGAACTCCGGCATGGGAAAAGAGATTCATCAAAGAAGATTTGCCGGCATTGGTATATCCAACCAGGGCGACTTTGAACATATCTCCCCGTTGTTTTCGACGTGTGTCTCTTTGGGTTTCAATTTTTTTCAAGTCAACTTTTAAGGCTGAAATCCGGTGGCGGATAAGTCGCCGATCAATTTCTATCTGTGTTTCACCCATACCCCCTCGGGTGGACGTAGCTCCCCTCTGACGCTCAAGGTGAGTCCAGGCCCTGGTTAGGCGAGGTAGCAAATATTGAAGCTGGGCAAGTTCGACCTGGGTTTTTGATTCTTTGCTACGGGCGTGATGTACAAAAATATCCAGAATTAGGCTGCTACGATCAATAACGCGGGCTATTTCAAATAGTTTTTGCAAATTTTTTGTTTGAGCTGGCGATAATTCATCATCAAAAAT